>CBQWHS010000058.1:0-11647 GCA_967728665.1 uncultured Chryseosolibacter sp.
GGATTAAGATTTATTTACGGATTCAATCACTGGGAAGCCATTCAGTCATTCAAACATGCGATCAATATTGATCCAGATTTCGCAATGGCATATTGGGGTTTGGCGCTGGCTTATGGTCCTAACTTAAACGATGTAAGTCCCAATAACCGCGAACGCCTGGCACAGGAAGCTGTTGAGAAAGCTCGTGCGAAAAACAAAAATATTTCTGCAGTGGAAAGGGACTTGATCGAAGCCATTGCCACACGGTATGACGGGCAAATTCATACGGTACGCGATACGTTGAACAAAGCGTATGCGGATGCGATGATCGCCCTTGCTAAGAAATATCCTGATGATCCGGAAGTTCAAACGAATTGTGCCGATGCAATAATGAATACCATGCCATGGGATTATTGGCTGACCGATGGCTTACCGAAACCAGCAACACAACAGGCAAAACTTGTTCTAGAAAAAATGCTTAAAAAGTTTCCTGATCATCCGGGCGCAAATCATTTATACATTCACCTCGTTGAGGCATCACCAACACCAGACATTGCGTTGAACAGCGCAAAAGTTTTAGAAACTTCAATGCCCGCTGCCGGGCACCTCGTTCACATGCCCTCGCATATTTATGTCCGGATCGGGGAATATGAAAAATCGATCAAGCAGAATTTGCTTGCCACGAAAGCTGACGAAGAATATTTGTCAAACTCAGCGAATAAGGGAATGTACCGTTCAGGCTACTATCCACATAATATAGACTTCGTTTGCTACAGCGCTTACATGGAGGGCCGAAGCGAATTGGCTGTTCAGTCTGCCATGAAGCTTGCTTATAAAGGGACGTACATGCAAAACGCAAGTCCGACATTAGCACAATTATTTTCATCGGAGCCGCTGATTGCGTTTGTTCGCTTCGGCAGGTGGCAAGACGTTCTATCGCTACGCGAGCCAGATGACAAATTTATTTACGCCAATGCGTTATCGCATTTTGCCAGAGGCCTAGCGTATCTGCGTACGGGTAAATCCGCAGACGCGCAGTTTGAATATCACAAACTTGATTCACTTTCAAAACTCGACACATTAAATTCTGTTTCGTTTGGATTAAACACCGCTGGAGTCGTTGTCAAAATACCAACTGAAATATTAAAGGGAGAATTGCTACTGTCCAAAAACAAAATAGTCGAAGGCATCGCAGCGTTGTCGAAAGCAGTTGAAGCTGAAAAATTGCTGAAATACAATGAGCCACCCGATTGGAAGCTTCACGCACGACAATTTCTTGGTGGTGCGTTATTGGAAAGAGGAAAATTCGCCGAAGCTGAGATTATCTTCCAGGAAGATTTGAAATCAAATCGTGGAAATATTTGGTCGCTGAATGGACTGCTTCAATGTCAACAAAAAGCGAACAACCTTTCCGGTGCGCAGAAAACTCAGAAACAGCTGGCGAAAGCATCGACTAATACCGATGTTAAAATTTCTTCATCAAGATTTTGAGTTGCCATCGAGCGTTGTCATACACCTGAAAAAGAATTACAAAAATTCAACTAACTCCCAAGGCGCATTTAACCACAAAGAGAAATACGAAGAGGTGCAAAGAATCACATTCTAATTTCTCCGTATTCCTCTGAGGTTCTCGGTGTATCTCCATGAAACTGAAATTTTTCAGATTCATATCCTTCGTCAGCTATTCAAGCTAACTACACTTTTCTTTGTAGATGGAAATCTAATTTAATCGCAAAGAGAATTATTCTAAATTCTCTGTGTTCCTCCGTGATCCTCTGTTGCATCTTCGTGAAAGTGCAATCCCTCGATGTGGCAAAAAATACATTTATCCCAAAGCCGCAATAACCTTATCTTTTCATTGTTTTTCTTTAGTTTTGTCAATTAGAGATGGCACAAAACACATATAAGTCCAACACATTCAAGAAGCCTGAGAAAGAGAAGAGGGGAAAGTCGTCTAAAACTAAATTCAACTTCGATTTTTTAAAGGATCCACGGTTAAAATTAGCAGGTGGATTTTTTTTAATTATCGCGGCAGCGTACCTGTTCCTCGCGCTTTTCTCATATTTATTTACCGGCAAAGCTGATCAAAGTGTAGTACAGGCGCTCGGCGATTCATCCATTCTTGAATCCGGCCGAGAAACGGAGAACTGGCTCGGACTTTACGGCGCAATCACATCTCATTATTTTGTGTTCGAATGGTTTGGCATTGCGGCATTCTTCCTTCCGCCGTTACTGTTTGTGATCGGATTCAAAATCGTGTTCAACAAAGAACTATTTCGCGTTTCAGCCTTTACTATTTTTTCGATTTTCTCTGGCATGTGGCTCTGCCTGCTACTGGGATATATGACATTGGTGAATGACGGAACGAGCGAGTGGAGTTTTCTGGGAGGTGGGCTTGGCTATCAGCTCGCAGTGCTTAGCGAGGGGATGTTTGGTTGGGGAACATTTCTCATTTTAATACTCTCGCTTTTTGTCTTTATCATTTTCTTTTTCAACATCACGTCGATACCTGCATTCCAGGTGAAAGATCCAAAGCCGATGGGATCAGACAATATTGTTCCCGACCCAAACGATCCGAAGTCAACGGAAGAGCCATTGTTCTCTGCTTACACGGATGAGAAGGATGATTGGAAAGACGCCGGCGATGAAATTATTCCTGAACCTGTTTTGGTGAAGGCTCCGGAGACACTTGCTGCAGGAATTCAGGAACTGAAACTTGAAGTAGAGAAGCCAATCAAAAAAGAAATCAAAGCCGAGCCAACGTTCATTGTAGAAGAACCAACTGAAACAGAGAAACTGGCCGAACAGCTCGTGCAAGAACAAGGAGTTTATGATCCGACACTGGAGCTCAGCAATTATAAGTTTCCGCCCCTTGAATTATTGAACGAATACGACCCTGGAAGAGCCGGTGTAAGTCAGGAGGAACTCAATCAGAATAAAGACAAGATTGTTGCCACGCTAGTAAACTTTAAAATCGGAATTCAAAGCATCAAGGCAACGATCGGCCCAACGGTAACACTTTATGAGATCGTTCCAGATGCTGGTATTAAGATTTCCAGGATCAAAAATCTTGAAGACGACATAGCGCTGAGCTTGTCAGCATTGGGAATCCGTATCATCGCACCTATCCCAGGCAAGGGAACAATTGGTATTGAGGTTCCAAATAAGAACCGCGAGATGGTAAGTATACGTTCGATGTTTGCTGCTCCGTCTTTCGCCAAGACTGACAAAGAACTTCCTGTCGCTTTGGGAAAAACAATTTCGAATGAAGGTTTGATAATCGACCTGGCGAAAATGCCTCACTTATTGGTGGCAGGTGCTACAGGTCAGGGAAAGTCAGTAGGATTAAACGTTATCCTGACTTCTCTTTTATATAAGAGACATCCGAGCCAGTTGAAGTTCGTGTTGGTCGATCCGAAGAAGGTGGAGATGTCCCTATATAGCAAGATCGAGAGGCATTACCTCGCCAAGCTTCCCAACAGCGAAGAAGCGATTATTACAGACACAAGGAAAGTTGTTCATACGTTGAACTCCCTTTGTATTGAAATGGAGAATCGCTATGAAATTCTGAAAGATGCCGGTGCGAGAAACCTGAAAGAATACAATACAAAATTTGTTGCGCGAAAACTAAACCCAAAAGAAGGTCATCGGTTCCTCCCATACATTGTGTTGGTGATCGATGAGCTGGCTGATTTGATGATGACTGCCGGCAAGGAAGTTGAAACTCCGATTGCCCGCCTCGCTCAGCTGGCCCGTGCTATCGGAATTCATCTCGTGGTGGCAACGCAGCGACCATCGGTGAACGTTATCACAGGTGTGATCAAGGCAAACTTTCCTGCACGTCTTTCCTTCCGTGTGACATCAAAAGTTGACTCACGAACCATTCTCGATACTGGTGGAGCAGATCAATTGGTAGGTCAGGGAGATATGCTCTTCTCCTCCGGCTCTGACATAATTCGTATTCAGTGTCCTTTTGTTGACACCCCTGAAATCGAAAAAGTATGTGACTTTATCGGTGCGCAACGGGGCTATGATTCTGCTTATATGCTACCGGAATATGAAGGGGATGATGCCACAGGACCAAACGATGTGGACCTCTCTGACCGTGACGCGCTATTTGAAGAAGCCGCAAAGCTTATCGTTATGCATCAACAGGGAAGCACCTCTTTAATACAACGCAAACTTAAGCTCGGATACAACAGAGCAGGACGATTGATTGACCAACTTGAAGCAGCTGGCATTGTAGGCCCATTTGAGGGCAGCAAAGCCCGGGAAGTGTTAATAAAAGATGAGATGAGTTTGGAACAATTATTGAATAGTTTGCGCGAAAGACACAGCCAATCTTAAATTTGAGCCCTATATAACATACGCCTAAATGAAAAAATCGCTCCTAGCAATTCTGTTATTGAGTTTCGTTAAACTCACCTTCGCCCAATACGATCCGAAAGCCCTGGAAACACTTGATGCGATGAGCAAAAAGTATAAAAGTATCCCGGCATTCGAAGCGAATATCTCCTACACGCTCACGAATGATGTTGAAAAAATCAGCGAAGAATTTAAAGGAAAAATTACCGTGAAAGGTGATAAATACAGACTGGTTTTGCCTGAACAAGAAGTGATCAACAATGGAACTACCGTCTGGACATATTTACCGGAAGCAAAGGAAGTGAACATTGACAACTACGATCCTAACTCAGACGAAGTAAACCCTTCGAAGATTTACGAGACCTATAAAAAGGGTTACAAATATCTTTACATACAGGATAAAAATGAAGGTGGCGTGCTTTGTGAAGAGATAGACCTCGTTCCTGAAAAGAAAGATCCACAGTATTACAAAGTAAAAATGTTTATTAACAAGAAGGATAAAAGCATTCAGAGCTTCACCATGTTCGACAAGGGAGGCAACCGCTACAAGTACACACTGAGTAAGTTTAATCCGAACGCTGCGATCGCTGATGCTTATTTTGCGTTCGATCCAAAAAAATATCCGGGAGTCGAAGTGATCGATCTGCGCTAACTGTAGCGATGACTAAGATATGAGGCCACTTCTTTATCAGAGTGGCTTTTTTTATTTCCTGTTAATTTTAAGGCTAACTGTTTAATTTTGCTGAATGACCTCTGCAAGTCTCTTTGAACAGATCGAGAAGAAAAACTCCTACCTCTGTGTCGGCCTCGATACCGATCTAGAAAAAATTCCAAAACACTTGCTGTCATCATCCGATCCTGTTTTTGAATTCAATAAACAGATCATCGATGCGACTCATAAATATTGTGTAGCGTATAAACCGAATATTGCGTTCTATGAGGCGCTTGGTTCAAAAGGTTGGGACAGTCTTCAAAAAACACTTGAATATATTCCGCCGGATATTTTCACAATCGCCGATGCAAAACGCGGAGACATCGGTAACACATCATCGCTTTACGCCAAGGCTTTTTTTGAAACGATGGACTTTGATTCCATCACTGTAGCACCATACATGGGAGAAGATTCCGTAAAACCATTTTTAAAATTTGACGGTAAGTGGGTGATCTTGCTGGCACATACCTCCAATGTGGGCAGCAGCGATTTTCAATTGATGGAATCAAAAGTTACTGGACGAAAATTGTATGAGGAAGTGATGATAAAGGCACAGCAGTGGGGGACGAAGGATCAGTTGATGTTTGTGGTCGGCGCAACACACCCTGAAAAGATCAAAAGTATCCGCGATTTAGCACCCGACAATTTCTTTTTGGTGCCCGGAATTGGCGCGCAGGGTGGTGATCTTGAACTTGTTTCCAGGTTTGGAATGAATAAAACGTGCGGGTTACTAGTCAATTCTTCACGTTCAATCATTTATGCTTCATCTGATAATAATTTTGCGGTTAATGCAGCTCGTGAGGCCGCGAATGTGGCCGGCGATATGAAGCAATATTTAGATAAGTTTCTTTAAGAGGCTTAATGGTATTGCTTCTCTAAAGGCAATACTCATGAACGAAGCATTTTTATTTTACATCTGGCAATTTCAGTATTTCAACAAGACCAATTTGCAAACAAGCGAAGGTGAGGAGATCACCGTGCGCCATCCGGGAACACTTAACGCTCATTCAGGTCCTGACTTTTTTCAAGCCAAAATCAAAATTGGAATCATGGAGTGGATCGGAAATGTTGAAATCCATGTCAATTCATCTCATTGGTTCGATCATCATCACAACAAAGATGATGCGTATGAAAATGTTATTTTGCACGTGGTGTGGAATCACGATGCTCCAGTGCTGCGCCAGGATAATTCCCTGATCCCGACACTTGAACTCAAATCACGTGTAAATGAAAAACTACTGTTGCAATACCGAAGACTTGTCAACAATCCACACAGTATTCCGTGTGCTCCATCTTTGGCGCACGTAAAAGACGTCACTAAATTATCGATGCTCGATCAGGCTGTCATGCAAAGACTTGAAGCAAAAGCTTCTCACATTCAACAGGCGTTTGAAAAAAATAATCATGATTGGGAGCAAACAACATACGAAGCGCTCTGCAGAAATTTTGGATTTAAAGTTAATGCCGAACCGTTTGAACAACTGGCCCAGGTGCTTCCTTACAGGATACTTCTGAAACACGTTGACCAGCTCCACCAGGTTGAAGCACTGTTATTTGGCCAGGCAGGAATGCTTGATCAGCAATGGACGGACGATTATTTTAATATTCTCAAACGTGAGTACGCTTTTCTCGGCAAAAAGTATAATCTCACTTCTCAAAGGTTAAAGAAAGCACAATGGCGTTTTTTGAGAATGCGTCCGGCAAATTTTCCAAGTCTTCGGATGGCGCAGTTTGCTTGTTTTATATGCTCGCATCCAAATATTTTTTCAAAAATAATTGAATCAACATCTTACGTGGAATTGCACAAATTATTTTTTGCTTCTCAGTCTGAATATTGGAAACATCATTACCAATTTTTCAAACCGATAAAAGAAGAAATTGGCCCGATCGGAAAGCAAAGCATTGATAATATTTTGATCAATACCGTTGTGCCGCTCTTGGTTGCCTATGGAAAATGGAAGGACGACAATTCGTTTGTGGACAGAGCGCTTGATATTTTGTCCGAGATTGAGCCGGAGGATAATACAATAACCAAACAGTGGGTCTCGCTGGGAGTAGCCAACGAGAGTGCCCTTGACTCACAGGCTTTAATTGAACTGTACAACAGTTTTTGCATGAAGAGAAAGTGCCTAGATTGCAAGATTGGATTTGCCCTTATGCAGCCTTTGATTCCATGAGTTTGTGGGTTCCCTTTTTTAATATCGGTTTCATCGCATTGCTTCTCTATTTCTGTAGAGAACGTGGAGATCTTAAACGATTTTATTGGACTGCCGCATTGCTAAAAGTTCTTGCCGGAATAAGCGTTGGCATTATGTATTGGTATTATTATCGACTTGGCGATACAATCGGTTTTTGGAAAGATGCCCACGTTTTAGCAGCATTCGCGAGAAATAACTTCGCTGCATATGTAAAATTTCTTTGGAACGAGAATTCACAACCCGAGATCTTTCAATCTTTAATTTTTCAGGAGTATCGCTCGTTATTGATGGTAAAGATTGTAAGCATATTCAGTTTGCTGGCGATGAATAATTACTGGATTATATCCATTTACCTTTCGGTGATCTCATTTTTTGGTAGCTGGTATTTGATTAAAATCATTCAGAAAAACTTTCGCGAGATTTTGCCAGGTTCGGTGTTCTCTTTTTTGTTTTTACCTTCGGTAGTTTTTTGGAGCTCGGGTTTGATCAAAGAAAGCGTTGCAATGGGAGCGCTATTTTTCATCAGTGGAATATTCATCAAACTTTGGCGGACTGATAAATTTAAGTGGTGGGAAATAACCCTGGCGATCACAGCATGCTTGCTGGTTTGGAAACTAAAATATTATTATGCTGCTGTATTTTTTCTGATTGCCTTTACCAGTCTTGTTTACAAATTGCTGTTGTCGCAGAGAGTCCAACATTGCGCTTTAATAATGAAAATATTTTTGTGGCTGTTGATTCTTTTAATTCCGGTTTTTATCGCTGTGAATGCTCATCCAAATTTTCGGACTTCGCGAATCTTAAACGTTGTGGTTGAAAACTATCGGGCATTCATTTCATTTTCCGCCAGGGGAGACGCTATTAAATATTCGAACCTTGAACCTACGATAGGAAGTGTTTTAACTAACGCACCAACTGCCCTCGTTTCCGGGTTATACAGACCTTTTTTCTGGGAGGCATCGAATCCGTTGCAGGTGCTCATGTCATTGGAGAACGTTTTGCTTTTAATTTTAACGGTAGTGGTGATACTGAAACTAAAAATCCGCAATGTCGCACAGCACCGACTCCTTACTTTCACGGTGCTCGCCTATATAATTGTGTTGACGATATTTATTACGCTGTCGACCCCAAACTTTGGAACTCTTTCCAGGTATCGCGTATCATTCATTCCATACTTTGTTCTATTATTAACTTCTGTTCCTCCAGCTTCTGCAATTTTTCAAAAGACTTTCCAACGTCTTAGCGGAAACAAATCGTAAAGCTTACCTTTGAGTACTTACGTTACGCTATGGAAAATCCGGTTATTATATTCGGTGCTAATTACCTCGGAAGGGCTGCTAAAGAAATATTTGAAGTTAATGGAAATGTTGTCTACGGATTTCTGGATGACAGCAAAGCTCAGCATTCTAAAGAGATCGATAATGCAGTTGTTCTCGGCAGCACTGACGATGATGGATTTCTGAAATTAATCGGTAAGAAATGCGAGGCCTTTATTGCTGTAGATGACAACCGGCTTCGCAAAAATCTTGTAAAAATGATTCAGGAAGTTCGACACGTACAGCCTGTAAACGCCATACATAAGAATACATCGATTGCCGGCTCTGCATCAATTGGCCACGGAAATTTTATTGATGTGGGAGTAATTGCCGGCGCTGGCGTTACGATTGGCAATCATTGCATTGTTCAACCCGGTGTTGTTTTAGGAACCGAAGTTACTGTAGGTGATTTCGTTCAAATTGGTGCAGGAAGTATTATCAATCCTGGAGCAATTGTCGAAGAGGACGCCTTTATTGGCTCAGGCGTTATTATTGTAGGCGGAGTTACAGTTGGGAAAGGAGCCAGGGTTGGAGCAGGCTCCGTTGTGATTAGTCAAGTGAAATCTGGCGAAACTGTTTTCGGTAACCCCGCTGAAAAAGTTAACGCTTAACTTATATGCCGATATCTGAGACTGATCTCATTCTGAATGAGGATGGAAGCGTTTATCACTTAAACCTTCTTCCAAAACATATTTCGGATACCATTATCACCGTTGGCGACCCGAACCGGGTTTATAGAATCAGCGAACACTTCGACGACATTGAATTCGAGATGAACAAAAGAGAATTCATCACGCATGTTGGCACTTACAATAAGAAACGCATTACCGTTATTAGCACGGGCATTGGTACGGACAACGTTGAAATTTTTCTTACAGAAATTGATGCTCTCGTGAACATTGATCTCAAGACACGTGAGCCAAAATCAAGAAAAAAGAAATTAAAGATAATTCGCATCGGCACATCCGGTGCCTTGCAGGAAGATATTCCAGTAGGTTCACATCTTGTTTCGGATTATGCAGTAGGTCTTGATAACCTGATGACGTTTTACAACAACAAGCAGGACGATTTCGAGACTTCTATTGCCGAGGATATTCAACAGAAAATTAAACTTCCATTTACGCCGTATGTAGCTCGCGGATCAGAGGCGCTTCGGAAGCAATTTGGAGAGGACATGATTGTTGGAAACACTGTAACAACACCCGGCTTTTATGCCCCTCAAGGTCGAGAAGTCAGATTGGAAAATCGCTTTCCGAAATTGCTGGATGAATTGAATTATTATCACAACAAAAGCAGTGATTTCTGGCTGACAAATTTTGAAATGGAAACGGCTGGTTATTATGCTTTAGGCAGGCTGCTTGGACACGAAGTGTTGAGTGTAAACGCAATTATCGCCAATCGCGTTAAGAAAAAGTTCGCAAAAGACCCCAACAAAGTCGTAGATGCTTTGATAAAAAAAGTGCTAGAACGGATCTAAAAACCCGTTTTAGTGGCGAAATATCCCCATTAACTTTAGTTAAGCATTAACGGCACTATCCATTCGGATAATATGTTTTCCTGCCTGGTAAGGTTCAGTATTATAAAATCCTGAAAGAATTCGGTGGGCAATCTGCTCAATTACCAATTCTTCATCGGTTTTACCTTCTTTTCCTCGCCAGTAAACGCGGCCTGGATGCTTCTTCATGTCCTCGACATACGACCGGGCACGCTCATACTGTTCTGGACTGAAGGAAATGGTGAAACAAGTTTTAACTTTTTGTGTATTCATAACGGTCGGAAATTTGCAATACTTATGCCATTTACTATGTCTTAATAATACGGAAAAGAGAGGGGTTTAGGCAAGACCCTTGACCGTAGTCGGGCAAAAGTGTTCGCAGTTGAAACAGTAATTAATAACTTAGCAACTCCATGAGAAGTGTTAGAATTTTTAAGTTGTCAAATGGGATCAGAGTCGTGTATCAGCATGTGCCGACAACTAAAATTGTCCATTGTGGAATTATACTTGATGTAGGTAGCCGCGATGAAAATCCCGAAAACCAGGGGATCGCACATTTCTGGGAGCACATGGCATTCAAAGGAACAAAGCGGAGACGATCCTTCAACATTATAAATAGTCTTGATTCTGTTGGTGGCGAATTAAATGCCTATACCGATAAGGAGAAGGTCGTCTTCTATGCATCTGTGCGTGATCAGTATTTTGAAAAAGCTGTCGATATCTTAAGCGACATCACGTTTTATTCAGTATTTCCTGAAAATCAAATCGAGAAGGAGAGGGGCGTGATTCTGGAGGAAATGTCCATGTATCACGATAGCCCTGACGAATCTTTGCAGGATGAATTTGAAGCGCTCGTGTATAAGAATCATCCAATGGGAATGAACATTCTCGGTAAGCCGGAAACTGTAAACGCGTTTCAGAAAAAAGATTTCCTTTCGTTTTTCAAAAACACGTTAAGCACGGACAAGATTGTGTTTTCATGTGTTGGTAACATCAGTGAGGAAGAGGTTGAAAGAATGGCTCGAAAGTATTTTGAAGGGATCAAGATCAAGAAAGCATTGGCGAGAAGGAAACGATTCAAAAAATATGACGCACAGGAGCAGATCATCAAACGTACAGTAAAACAAGCGAAATGTGCTATCGGCAGAGACGCCTATTCAATCAATAGCGATAAGAGAATTCCATTGTTTCTTCTCGTGAATATTCTCGGAGGCCCGGGCATGAATTCAAAACTCAATCTCGCGTTGCGCGAAAAGTATGGTTTTGTTTATTCGATCGATGCCCACTACATTCCATACACAGACACGGGAATGTTCGCGGTATTTTTTGGAACTGAACCGAAGCAGCTTGACCGGTGTATTAGCCTCGTAAAAAAAGAACTCTATAAATTTTGCGAGAAGCCATTAACGAATCGTCAGTTGGATTCTGCCAAGGAGCAGATCAAAGGACAACTCGCGATGGCAGAGGAAAATAATCTCAGCTTGATGCTAATGATCGGTCGCAGTATTCTCGATCTCGGCAGCGTGCCTTCGTTAGAAGAGACTTACCAGGAAATAGATGAAACCAATGCAAGAGGCTTGCG
>CBQWHS010000059.1:0-11632 GCA_967728665.1 uncultured Chryseosolibacter sp.
GGTTTAATGCGTTACCCTTTCGATCAAGAACCTCAAAGTTATTCCTTGAGATAAAGGTTGAGTCAACCTTGATGACTGGAAGATATTCTTCTACTGAAATCTTTCTTGGCACATGCCAGTAGGGATAAATACTAATGCATTGTATGACACTTGAAAGTACAGGTGTTTCTTTTTCCGGAGTTCCTACAATCACTTTTGATGACAATACCAACGAGTCGTTGTCTATTACATCAAGATTGAATGAAGGTATATTTATGAGTACATATCGCGAAGTAATGTTCGCGCTCTCCGCTCTCCAGCGTTCAAGATTTATTGAAATTAAACGAATGTTTTCCTCGTGTGACATTGAATCAACAGACCATTTTTTTGCAGAGTCCAACATCAAACGTAAACCTTCTTTAAGGGATTTATAACTTTTAAATACAGGCTCCTGTGACTCGATGGTCTCCTTGATCCTTGCTGTGATCAACGCGGAATTCAACAATTCGATCTGAACTGAATCATCAGTGTACAGTCGCGAGGTTCCGACACCAAATCTCAGATCTTCAGAAAGTGAGAAAAAAGCATCCGTCAACAAAACCTCCTTCCGGATCAAACTTCCACGCGCAAAATTTGAGTCTATTCGCTCAAGCTCGCGTAAATGATAGCCCCCTTGAGGAAAACCGTAATATCGTACACGACGAAGAATATCGATCATCGAATCGGCTACCGCAGCATATTTGCCATGCTGCACCCAAACCGGCTTGGCGCCATTCGATTGATAATATTTTATGACAGATTCTCTTCGCTTTAATCCATTGAAAACTGCATTCGAAGAATCTTCTGAAATCAAAAGTAATTCCTGAGTCTGAATGGAATTTGGTTGCAACCTGTCAAATACCACCTGGCTTGTTGTACTCTTACAACCAAAAAACAGGATCATTGTTATCAAAAAAAAGTGATGAGTTGAATTGGATTTTAATTTCATGTCTGAGCAATTGACCAACAAAGAAGGTGAATTCATACCTGAAGTGGGATGATGTTAGTCATTAAGAATGATGATCCAGATCATACTTAAGCACCCTCCATCAAAGTAGCTTACAAGAAAATCAAAGACCATGGATGCCCATTTTTATAATGTAAACGTGACCTGGAATCATGATCGAAAAGGCATGATGTGTTCCCCTGAGTTAAAGGAAACCGGATCGACAGAAGCTTGCATTGAAGTCGCGACACCGCCTCAATTTCCAAAAGGTATTCCTGGAATTTGGTCACCCGAACATCTTTTTACCGCGGCAGTCAGCAGCTGTTTCATGACAACATTTTTATCGATTGCCGAAAACTCTAAACTTGAATTCATATCCTTTTCATGTAATTCAAGTGGAAAACTTGATCAGGCAGATGGCAAACTGCAAATGACTGAAGTGCTGATTGAGCCAGTTTTGATTATTGAGAAAGAAGCGGACAGGGAGAAGGCAATGCGGATTTTGATCAAGACTGAAGCTGCTTGTCTTATTAGCAATTCAATAAAATCAAAAGTTACAATGACGCCGGTAGTGGAAACTACATCTGCAGCTTTAACCGAATCCTAAAATAGATCACATGAATTACAAAGCTCACCATCAATATAACGCTAAGCCGAAAAAGCCGAACGAAATTCCAACTCCGGAAAGGAACCCTGACACAATTCCCACCGAAGAACCAGAACCCGGCACATGGCCGAAAAAAGAACCGGAGATCCAACCCGAACGCGAACCGCTTACCGTACCACCCGCAACACCACGCGAGGTACCCAGGCAACCCGATTTTTAATCTCTTGCCACAGAATAATTTTTTTCAAAGTCGCTTTCGTCTTTAGCCAAAAAGCAAAGGACGTCATTCGGAAAGGTGAAAAATGTCTGACGAAATTAGTAAGCAAAGCCAAAACGAAGTAAAGTCTCGTTCAACTGTAAAAAGGATTCAACGCAACTTCGTAAAACTCGATGATTAGATCACACTTTGATCTTTCTTTTCTTAATCTCTTTCAAAATCGAAACCGGTATTTCTCGGCAACTACAAGCTCGTGCATGTTCAACATGCCATTTAACTCTTTGGTCAAGTGAGGGGTTCTTCGGCATGGTGTGCGTCAGGTGCCACTTCTTATTCAACGTGTCTGCCATAATTATCTCAAAGATTTATCGATCACTCTAGAAAATATCCGGAGGTTTAAACTTTAACTTTTTCAAGATTTAGCATATCTCTTAGCGCCATCAGATGCGGATTATTAAAAGGGTTATCGGCCTTAAAGACTTTGGCAATTTCGACAGCGGTATCAAGCATTCTCTGCTTGACTTCTTTCGAAAAGGCCTCTGAATGGAGTGCGTAAAATTTTGCAAATTCGTTAAATGCTTCTTTCGAGCTCGTGTGAGTTCCGCTGAGAGAATCCATTGTCATAAGAATAAAGTGTGTTTCATCGGACACGAGTGATTCACTTAGATTTCGCGGGAGCCAATCTTTGCTAATCAAGGATTTCAATTCGCCGACCTCAAGCGGTTTCACGTGCTGGTCAGCTGCGATGGAATAAAACAGATTTCCAACCTGTTCAAATATATCTCTGTTGTCAATTTTCATATTCTTTTTTTTAAGGGCTATACCGTCTCAAGTTTTTTAATCGATAGATGTTCCGCTTCAGCAATATTCTGAATCCCACGGATCAGCGCATCAGGATTGAATGATACTGAGTCTATTCCGCACGAAACCAAAAATTTCGCGAACTCCGGATAGTCACTCGGGGCCTGGCCACAAAGTCCAACCTGAACTCCGTTCTCGTGAGCGATATCGATAAGATTTCTAATTAGCATTTTTACTGCCTCATCATTTTCGTTGAAAAGATGACTTACTATAGCGGAATCTCTGTCAAGGCCGAGCGTAAGCTGAGTAAGATCATTTGAACCAATGGAAAATCCGTCAAAGAGTTGAGCGAATTTGCGCGCCAGCAAAATGTTGCTTGGAATTTCAGCCATCACATATACCTCCAACCCGTTTTCATGTCGTGTCAATTGAAAACCGCTCATCACTTCCAAAACCTTCTTAGCTTCCTCAATGGTCCGGCAAAATGGTATCATAACCTTAACGTTAGTCAACATCATCTCTTCGCGCACTTTTTTAATTGCTGCGCATTCAAGTCCGAAACCTTCCGCGTAGCGCTCGTGATAATATCGACTCGCGCCCCTGAAGCCAAGCATCGGATTCTCTTCTTCTGGTTCAAACAGCTTTCCACCTAGTAGTTTTGCATATTCGTTTGTTTTGAAATCACTCATGCGAACGATCACTTCTCGCGGATAAAATGCTGCCGCAACCAGGCCGATCGACTCAGAAAGTTTTTCGACAAAAAATTCTTTCTTATTGGAATAATGTCTTGTCAATGCTTCGATCTGTTTCTTTTCGGAATTATCAGGTAGGGTATCGTACTTCACCAAAGCCATCGGATGAACCTGAAGCGTATTGCTGATCATAAATTCCATCCGAAGAAGCCCAACACCTTGGTTGGGGAAAGTAGCATACAACAACGCTTTTTCAGGGTCGGCAAGAATCAGCATCGGTTTTGTTTTTGTAGAAACTAACGCATCCAGCGGAATTTCTTTTTCCTCCCATTGGAGCTTGCCATTGTAAACCTGCCCTTCATCGCCACTTGCACACGACACCGTTATCTCCTGCCCGTCAACAAGTCTTTCTGTTGCCGACATCGTCCCAACAACTGCGGGGATCCCAAGTTCGCGGGCAATTATCGACGCGTGACTTGTTCTTCCACCCTTATTGGTGACAATGCACACCGCTTTTTTTAAAAGGGCATTCCAATCTGGGTTTGTAATATCAGCTACAATGATATTGCCGGCACTTACTTTAGTTCCGTCGGCAAGTGACTTAACGATGCTCACCTTTCCGCTAACTATTGATCGTCCAACAGCTTTCCCAGTGAGCAACGGCTTATCTTTTGCCGCAAGGAAAAATTCTTTCAGCGATACTTGTTTATTATGCGAGTGAACTGTTTCCGGCCTTGCTTGTACGATATACAGTTTCCTTGAATCCGCATCCTTTGCCCACTCGATATCCATTGGCATTTTGTAATGCTTTTCAATTGCGAGTGACCATCTGCCCAACACCTCAACTTCGCGATCCGATAACATAAACTGATCACGCTGAGAAGGAGATGTTTGAGCCCACTCGATATTCTTGCCCGAGGTTTCTGAATAAACGAGCATTTGCTCTTTGCTACCCATTTTACGATAAACGATTGGTTTGTTCCCTTTTTCGATAGCAGGCTTGAATAAGTAATACTCATCTGTATTTACAGCGCCCTGAACAACAGCCTCTCCCAAACCCCATGCACCGGTGAGGTAAATTAGATTCTGGTTTCCGCTTTCCGGTTCGATTGTAAAAATGACACCGGCACTTGCCTTGTCTGATCTTACCATTAATTGAATCCCGACTGACAAACCAACTTGCAGGTCTGCGAAACCGTTGTCCTGCCGGTATTTAATTGCACGATCGTTAAACAATGAAGCATAACATTTTTTCACAGCTTGAATAACGTTATCAACCCCAGTTACATTTAGAAATGAGTCGTGTTGTCCTGCAAAACTTGCTGCAGGTGAATCTTCAGCAGTCGCGCTGCTCCTCACTGCCACAGAATGAATTATTCCGTGCGACATCAATTTATCATACGACTCTCGTATTGATTCTTCAACCTCACGGGGAAATTTAGAAGAAAGGATGTACTCCCGACACTTCTCTCCAATTTCCGCTAAGTTACTTAGTGATTTTCGGTCCAGTCGGTCCAGGATATTCTGCAAAACCGGAGTCAACGCGTTAACGGCAAGAAATTCCGTATAGGCTTCAACAGTGATAGCAAAACCATCCGGAACTTCGACACCAAGAGGTTTGAGACTATTGATCATCTCTCCAAGCGATGCATTTTTGCCACCAACCTTAGCGACATCTTCTGAAGATATCTGGTTAAAAGCCTTGATGTATTTATTCATTTGGTCGCTGCGTGATTCAATTGCAGGTAAACAAACATACTCTCATCCTTACAACCTTAAGATGATGGGCATCATTGCAAAACCTGATTGTTGTCAGTGGCTAAGAAGGTCATGGTGTGGGCAGTGGAATTGAAACTGTCACTGATAGAACGACAACGACCATACCGGTCAGGCGATTGGTTAACTTAATTTTGTTTTGCAAACTTCACGTCTTCGGGTATCAACTTGTGATCTCTAAAAGCTGTCTGCTCATCCCCTGTCACATATGCGAATATCTTATTGAGTCCATCTTTATGTTGAACGATATACACAACTTCAAAAGGAATCTCACCGGAACTATTTTCATTTTCATAAAATGAATTCCAGCATACTTTAACAATAGCGTGAAAGTCATCTAAGATGTTTACCTCTTTGGATATGATATTCATCGACATGATCCCAATTCTCTTATAAAAATCAATCCCCCTGCGAATCACCTTTTCAAACTGCTCGTCGTTTTTTCCACCCGCCACTCCCCGAGGTCTTGCTCCAACAACAAAATCTGAAAATGAATTCATGATTGTACCTAGGTCGTATACCTCTCCGAAAAGTGCATTATTCATAATCGATGCATATTGACTGAAGAAGTCTTCAACACTGTCTTTTGAAATCATGATTGAATCAACTAAAAACCCGATCAACTCTGTATGACGATAGTCATTTTCGTGCCAGACTGTTGTCATGTCTAAAAGGATAAGGTAAGTCTATCTTACAAGAAATTTAAAACTATGATATCAGTCGCATCGGTCACAGACAATTTTATTCTCCAGCCAACGTTGCTGAATAAGCACAAGAAAACACTGGAATGGCTTTCCACAGCAGTGCTATGGAAACGCGAGCTTGCGTTCTTTCAAAAACTTCTAGATCAATACACAGCGAAATTCTCCAGCGTGGACGACAAGAAGAAGATCGACCATTTTCAGAACGTGATTATCTATTACAAATGTGAACTCATCGATGCTCTCAGCGCAAAGTTGCGAGCGCATGAGAAAACTTTGGCAGAGATGCTTGAGTCTAAAAACGAAACAAAAACGGAGTACTTCAAAGAACACGAAGGACTGATGAATGAGCTCGAAGCGCTCAACACTCAATTTCTCCAAATCAAGGAAGAGTTGTTTGAGTTCATCGAAAAAGCAATGCAATAATCAAAGCAAAGATTTATCTTATTCTGCTGACCGATGAATAGCATAGTTGACACGACGCCATTTTACAAGAGGCTTGCATACAACTTGCTCAGCCTTTCACTTCTCGGATTGGTGCTCTATGTTGGGCAGGGCATTTTAAAGCCCGTGTTTTTTGCAATTCTACTTTCCGTGTTACTCTTACCACTGGTAAATTTTTTTAGAAGGAATAAGCTCAATAGGTTTTTCTCGATACTCATTACGCTGGTGCTTGCTTCCACGACAATTGTGGCCGTTCTATACTTCATATCCCGCCAGGTCCTCAGTTTCATAGACGATTTTGATGGTATGCAGAAACGACTGGACGAGTTGTATTCATCGCTTCAACTTTGGGTCAAAGATGAATTTGGTGTCACTATTGCCAAACAAGACGAGTACATTCACAACACTGGTGAGAAATTGGATGCTTCAAAAATAGCTGGGCGAACGTTTGTTTCTGTTACTGAAATGCTTTCATACTTAGTCTTTTTGCCCATCTATACGTTTCTGATACTGTATTACAAAGATCTCATCAAGAGATTTCTAATAGCTGTATTTAGCACCAGCAACGAAGATAAAGTACGAGAGATACTGGATGAATCCCGTTCTGTATCCCACCGAATATATTATTGGGTTATTGATTGAAATGTTAGTGGTATTTGCGCTAAATTCTACGGGGTTTCTTATAGTAGGCATACAATACGCATTCTTTCTCGCCCTTGTTGCTGCTCTTCTTAACCTCATTCCGTATATCGGTATGCTTGTGGCAAACATTTTTTGTATGGTCATTACCTTCGTGTTGTCAGAAAGTGGATATGATGTACTCTGGGTTGGTGCAATCTTAGCTGTTGTCCAGTTTATTGATAATAATTTTCTAATGCCGCTTATTGTAGGCTCTAAGGTAAAAATCAATGCTCTGGCAACTCTGTTGGGAGTTCTGGTAGGTGGAGCGCTCTGCGGAATATCAGGAATGTTTCTATCGATTCCCGGGCTCGCTGTGTTGAAGGTAATTTTTGATCGAGTGGATAGCCTCAAGCCGTATGGGCTTATTCTTGGAGATGATTCTATTGTAAATCGTAATACATTGCCTAAGACATTGATACCAAATTCAACATCATAGCATAAACTGGCTGAAAAGCTATCCGCGTTGAGAGCAATTAAATCCAGGCGTTTGAAGAAAAGCAAAGAAGTTTCAGTACAAGCTTCCTCAAAAAAAATCACGTCGGAACACTTCCCTATTGTTGGATTTGGAGCGTCCGCCGGGGGTCTTGAAGCATTTACTAATTTACTACAGCATTTGGGACCCGATCTCGGGATGGCTTACGTACTTGTTATGCATCTTTCGCCGGATCATAAAAGTTCGCTTCGTCAAATTTTGCAAGTCAAAACAAAAATGAAGGTCCATACTGTGAGGGACAGAATGAAAGTGATGCCAAACAATGTTTATGTTATTCCGCCTAACGCATTAATGAGTATAGAAGGTGGTCATCTTAAACTTGCTCCCCGAAACAGTATGCGATCAATTGGCAATTTTGCCGTTGATTACTTTCTTACAAGTCTTGCGTCTGTTTACAAAAATAACAGTATTGGAGTTATTCTATCGGGCAATGCGACTGATGGAACGCTGGGACTAAAAGCAGTTAAATCCGAAGGTGGTATTACGTTTGCGCAAGATGAAAGTGCCAAATTTTCGGGCATGCCCAAAAATGCAAGCGATTCCGGGTATGCCGATTTCGTCCTATCTCCCGAAAATATCGCAAAGGAACTTGCACGACTTGTAGTGATTCCCTATACGGTACTATCCTCCGACAAGATCGAAGAGAAACACAAGAAAGAGCTCAATAGTAACGCAGAGGCACTCAAGAAAATACTATCAATTGTGAAGGATAAAACTGGGATAGACTTTTTTCTTCACTATAAACCAGCTACCATTTACAGACGTGTGGTCCGAAGAGTTGTGCTAAACAAGTGTGTCAACTTAAACGATTACTTTTCACTTCTTGAGGGTAGCGAGAAAGAAGTCAACAATCTCTATGAAGATTTTTTGATCAATGTTACAAGTTTCTTTCGGGATCCGGATTTTTACACGACTCTTGAAAAGAAGATATTTCCCGCAATACTTAACGAGCGAAAAAAACTCGACCCAGTAAGAATTTGGGTGGCTGGTTGCGCTACGGGAGAAGAGGCATATTCCATTGCCATAAGCCTCATTGAATTCTTGGAGAAAAAAGAGCAGGATGTCGCGTTTCAAATATTTGCTTCAGATCTTGATTCAAGTGCAATAGACAAGGCCCGCACAGGAATTTATCCTTCGAGCGCTATACAGCAGATACCCCAAAAAATTATTAAACGATATTTTAAAAAAATTGACAACCATTATCAAATCGAAAAGCATGTTCGTGAAGCATGTGTTTTCTCGCAGCACAATCTATTGAAGGATCCACCTTTTTCGCGGATGGATATCATCAGTTGTCAAAACGTGCTGATCTACCTAGAAGCAAACGCGCAACAAGCCATATTGAAAACATTTCACTATGCAATGAAACCGGCCGGGTTCCTTTTTTTGGGCAAATCGGAAACTGTTGGTGGCGCTAATGAATTGTTTAGCCCATTAGATCAAAGAATTAAGGTTTTTGCACGTAGAAATACGCCGTCGGTAGCACCAGATTTTCTGAATTTGAAAACAAGTGCTGTGCCTCCTGTTGAAGCACCGCGTGTGAAAATGCAATCCGTACCAGACATTGGAGAGGAGATCAATAAAATTCTACTGACACGTTTTGTTTCGCCTAGTATCGTGCTAAATCAGAATTTGAACATCATCCAATTTTTTGGAAACACATCGCTTTACCTCCAACCAGTATCCGGAAAAGCTAGTTTTAGCATTCTTAAAATGATTCGCGAAGATTTGCTCATTGATCTACGCGCTCTTTTGTTGCAGGCTAAGAAAACTGGTAAACCAACACTTAAGGAAGGAATAAGACTAACCGATTCCAAAAACGCCAATGAAATTACAATTGAAATCGTTCCCCGAAAGGCTGAAAAAGAATTATTCTTTCTTGTGGTATTTAAAGAAATACCAACTCAAATAACTCAAAAAGCAAAGAGTGGGAAACTCTCCCTGAAGACTCCGGATCAAAAATCTAAAATAATTGCAAAATTAGAAGATGAATTGGTCCAGTCGAGAGAAGTGATAAAGACCACCAACGAAGAATACGAAACAACGTACGAAGAATTACAGGCACATAACGAAGAGATACTTTCGTCAAATGAAGAATTGCAAAGCGTAAATGAGGAACTGGAAACTTCAAAGGAAGAGTTGCAATCATCAAACGAGGAACTCACAACCATCAACGAAGAATTACAAAGGCGAAATATTGCGTTGAAAGAATCACAAGATTATGCAAATGCAATCGTGAATACCATCAATAATCCGTTTCTCGTGCTAACATCAAATCTCCAGGTAAAAAGCGCCAATAAATCATTCTATAATACTTTTCAATTAACACCGGAAAAAACAGAAGGGTTCTTTATATATGAACTGGGCGAACACGCCTGGGATATCCCGGCATTCCGCGAAAATCTAAATGACTTATTAGGAAAAAAAACAAATTACCTAGAGTTCGAACTAAACCATTTTTTCCCGACTGTTGGGGAACTATCCTTCATAGTCAATACTTACAGGTTAGTATCGGAAGGCATCACGAAAGAATTCCTTATCCTTCTGGCATTCGTAAACATAACGGAAGTAGTAAAAGCTAACAAGGAACTTAAACAACTCAATCGCCACCTTGCTGAATTTACGTTCGGAGCAAGCCACGACTTACAGGAACCTCTTAGAAAAATTCAAACTTTCACAAATTATATTGAAAATTATGAAGGCGCTGACGGGTACATAAAGAAGTATGTTGACAAAATAGGGAATACCGCGGAGCGGATGTCAACACTCATGAAGGGGATGCTCGAATATTCGGCACTCTTTAAAAACGAAAAAGCCAAATTCCAAACTGTTGACCTGAATGTGTCAGTAGCGAATATCATTAAAGACCTTGAACTTCTAGTGGATGAGAAAAAGGCTACTATTGATGTCCAAACATTACCTAAAATTGAAGGTGTTCCCGTGCTGATATATCAACTTTTCTACAACCTTGTAAAGAATGCATTAAAATTTGGTAATGGGAAATCAGTCATCAAAATCGCAGAAGAAAAAGTCACACCGCAAGCGTATGACCAACATAGATTAAGAAAGGACCGGAGTTACACTTGTATAACGGTAACGGACAATGGCGTTGGTTTCGATCAACAATATGCTGATCACATCTTTGCTATGTACAAAAGGCTGAAATATAAACCAGAAATAAGCGGCTCGGGTATGGGGCTTGCAATTTGTAAAAAAATAACCGAGGAACATGGAGGGGCTATTTTCGCATTTGGTGAGAAAAACAAAGGCGCCACTTTTTCGGTTATTCTACCTTTACCGGCAGGTCATTTAATAAAAGATTCTTCAGTGAACTAACAAGATCAGATAACCTGCTTTGTTTAGCCAAACAGGTAATTCCCATTTCTGCCAAATAAGTCCGATCGCCTGGAGTGAATGCAGTGCTATACATTACAATGTGAATCGTCAAGAAACGTGGAATGGATATGATCTTCTTCACACATTCAATACCACTTATCTTAGGCATATTATTGTCGATGAAAAGATAATCCGGTACTACACCTCCGCTATTAAGAAACAGCAACGCATTGGCGCCACTTTCAACCTGGGCAAGAGAAATATTCGGATCGAGCACCCTAACAGCATCGGAAAATATTTCCCGATCATCACTATCATCATCAACATTCAGGATTAACATAAATAGGTTGATTTAGTAAGCTATTCAGCACCGTCAACTGAAATTAGGTTCAATCACTTGTGAAATTAGGTTCAATCACTTGCTTTAACACATGTACAGGAACAATACCAGATTGTCGCCACACAGGCTTTCCATTCCTGAACAAAATTAACGTTGGCACTCCGACAACCTGGTACTGAGAGGCAACATGAATATTTTTTTCAACATCGATTTTGATAATTTTCACATTGTCACCAACTGAAGTTTTCACTTCGTCAAGAATTGGTTTCATCATTTTGCAAGGGCCGCACCATTCAGCAAAAAAATCGATCAGCAACAATGGACTATTGCGAATGATTTCATTTAAACTGTCTCGTTTTGTTCGCGTCTCCATATAGATTCTTTTACTTAGCCTTGCTTTGCAGACTCTGCCACCCCCCGCCATTGTGGGCATCAAAACCTCTTGCTTTAAAAACACTTTTCGCAGAATTTAATTCAGGTTTCATGCCAAGCATTTTTTGTATTTCCTTCCACATATTTTTTCTAAGTATTATTAAACAAATTACTATATCCTAAATATGCCTTCTACTTGCATTGAGTG
>CBQWHS010000060.1:0-11305 GCA_967728665.1 uncultured Chryseosolibacter sp.
AGATTTGGCCGAATACTGGTTCTAAGTTTCCAAGCTGCGAATAAACAGGTAAGTAGCGGATCAGGTAAGACCCTTAAAATGACCCTCAGGTTTTCCCTTAGAAACGGGCGGAAAATGCAAAAAATGCTGTGTAAAGAGCCAAATACAGTTTCACCGAGGCATTCAAGTAAATGCAGAGACACAAAGGACGCGAAAGATTTTTGTTGAATCTGGGTCTTGCTGAAAGGGGCACGAATCAAGTCTTAATCTATCTTCATCGTTTTGTTCAATAGCACAAAGGAAACTGTAGTCGCGCTTGCGCGTGAATGAGAAAGGTGAGTACAAGTAAGCACTATGGCAAATTAATATATTTTCGTACTGTTTGTCTTACCGCATTTATTCGCATTTCATCTCCTGTGCTTCTCTGGCTATCTCTGTGAAACCTAATTTATTCACAAAAAGTAAATTGATAATTTTAGCAAAAATCAATTCCTATGAAGCAAAAGTTATTTGTTGTCGCGCTGGTTTTATTGTCGCAGATTAATTTTGCTCAGAATGGCGCGGTTGTCTTTCAGACGGATTTTGGATTAAAAGATGGTGCCGTTTCTGCAATGAAAGGCGTGGCTTTCGGTGTTTCCGCCGACTTAAAAGTATTTGACCTGACACACGAGATTCCACCATTTAATATCTGGGAAGCTGCCTATCGCCTGAATCAAACCGCTAACTATTGGCCATCAGGAACGGTGTTCGTTTCGGTTGTAGATCCAGGGGTTGGCTCAGCTCGAAAATCCGTTGTACTTAAAACAAAAACCGGTCACTTTTTTGTATCACCTGATAATGGATCCCTCACGTTGATCGCCGAGTCATTGGGAATAGAGTCGATAAGGCAAATCGATGAGACAAAGAACAGGTTGAAAAATTCCAATGACAGTTACACATTTCATGGTCGTGATGTGTATGCTTTTACTGGGGCGCGACTAGCATCGCGAACAATCACATTTGAAGAGGTTGGCCCGCTCTTGCCAAAGGAAATCGTTCAGATTAATTATGAAAAAGCTCGCGTCCATGGTCAGGAGGCACTTGGAACCATTGATGTGTTAGACGTACAATATGGAAATGCATGGTCAAATATTAGCCGGAGTTTGCTCGCAAAACTGTTGATCAATTACGGGGAGAGAGTGCACATTCAATTGATACACAATGAGGCAACAGTGTTTGAACAAGACGTTTATTTTGGAAAGACGTTTTCAGATGTTGCAGTAGGAGAAACGGTTGCCTATATCAACAGCCTCAATAATTTTTCCATCGGTATCAATCAAGACGACTTTGCAAAAAAATATCGGATATCCAGTGGACCTGATTGGAAGATAATCATCGCTAAAGCAAAACAGAAGTAACTAGGGCTAGCAGGCTGCGCGATTTGCGCGATACCAGTTAAAGAAGCGAATTTGTGTCTCTGAAAACTCATCGACTTTATTTTGACGAGTCTTGGAGTCGAACCATTTACAGCGAAGGATCAGGGATTTCGAATCCTGAGAAATTGAAACTGACTCGACAACCATAAGTTCACCGCCTTCAATTCGTTCAACGTGATCGCCTGTTTTGAATTTAGTTTCTTCTTCTTTGACGAAGCCAAAGATTCGAAAGACTTTCGTTAATAGCGCCATAGGTCTTTTGTTAAGGGCTTTTATGTTGCAAGTATCTGGGCTCTAATACTGATTGTAAAGTTAGTGCACCCGATAAATCCTACAAGGATTTCCAGTTTAAAAATAGATTAAGATCGCCAAAGCGTGGGCTTATTTTGCCTAAATAGACAATCCTTGTATCTAATTGACATTAAAAATGTGCAAATGCTGGCAATATGGACGACTTTCTGGACAAAGTTGCGAATGTATATTCGTGGGATGAGAATATGGATTAAGAGATCATTTTGTTATGTGTACCTCGGGATCACAGGCATCACGCTTTCCTGCACTTACAATGAATTGCCTGGCGATTCAATCGATACGGACGAGTCATTATTTTACCAGCTACAGGAAACGGGTTATAGTTATTATCAAGGTGGGCGAGTATTGTTGCCGGCGAGTGCAAGTCCGCATGGTAACTTCAAATTGCGTTTCAATGAAATCGCGTGGAATGCTTTGGATGCATCGGGCAAGCTGCCGAATAACGCATCATTTCCCGAAGGCTCTGTGATTGTTAAGGAAGTCATCACGGGCAACGCCATAACTGTTCTGGCTGTTATCAAAAAATCGAGGTCTGATGTGAACAGCGCAAACGGGTGGCTATGGGCAGAACTGTCGCCGACAGGAGACGCGTATTTTAGTATTAATAACAGGGGATCCGGTTGTACTTCCTGCCATGGAGATACGCCGAATCGTGATTTTGTGAGAACGTTCGATCTTCACTAGTAATTTCTTGATTTGAAGGAGTTAAGATCAAATATTGATTCCTCCGCAAAGCAAACAACCGAACCGACATCGTCTAAATTGCCAACCCGACCAAATGCTGTAACTCCGTTAACCATTGATTTTAAGTTTGGATTATTGCGGATCGTTGAATTGTTGAAATCAGTTTCAATAGGCCCTGGGGCAACAACATTAGCACGAATGCCTCGAACCAAATTCCTTCGCTAAATATCGATTCAGCACTTCAATTGCGCCTTTCACGGATAGTGTTCATCTCTGGTTCAATTTTTATGGTAACAATTTAGGAGACGAATAATTGAGAATCCTATTTTAACTTCGATAGTCCTGACTTCAATGATGAGACTCGCAGGTTTTTTACTTTTTTTTATTGCTTGGGAGGCCGCTGGGCAATCTTTGGCAGATATCTTTCTGGCCATTCCGGATGGCGCCATAGGAATAAATATTTCGGAGAAATTGCAATTGATTAACGATGTAAATGCAGGAAGGAATAGCCTTGAAAATGGAATTGGCCCTACCCGCGTTTTCATAAAATTGTTTGAACCGGATAACAACTACCTGGTACTTTCCGGCGACTACCAGGGCTCCACGAGTTTAAAATTCTGGCGTGAGGGAAGTGGAAAAGTTTTGCTTGCTCTAGAAACAAAAACTTGTTTACACGATTGCGAAAGTCACCTTCGCTTTTGGCGATTTAATAAAAATATTTTGACGGAGGTGGAACGATCACGTGTTATTCCGGCGGTTTCCTTTGAAGATTTTTTCAACGTTAGGCTGCTGAAACAAGATAGTATCGACCTCAAATCTTATACGACGGCGTTTGAATCTCATCATCTGCTGTACATTCTTCCAAGGGCCGATCAGAATATTATTGTGAAATCTCAATTTCAAATGTTAGACATGGACCAAAAACTCGGTCCATACAACCTGGGGTCCCGACTTGAGTTGGTTTGGCAGCGGGGCGTTTTCAAGAAAGGTCGTCATTTGAAATGAATGGTTCTGTGAAGTATTTTTTTTCCGAGGTGATAATTCCCTCAAGAATTTATTAGCGTGTTCATTCTTTTCTTGAACAGTTGAAATTCAGTTTTCTGCATTTTCATTATCTTTAATCATGGATGGATTCGTCTATCATAATCCGATAAAAACAATCTTTATTATCGTTGCGCTATTCACCTTTGCATTTCTTTATCGGTCAGGCAAGTTGCGGGATATTTTGCCGGAAAAATATGAAGGCTATGAAGGGGAGGCGCTCGCGAAAATTCTTGCGGTGAAGCCCGTGACCCGCGTTATCAATGGGCGATTTGGAACAAGGATTTTAATTGATAAGTATAGTGTGCAGTACGCATACTCCGTAGAGCGAGTACCCTACATACAGAGCGATTCAGTTTATAACAAGGCCGATAATTTGGCGCTAATAGAGGCGATCGTGAACGACAACACGACTGGTACTGTCCTGATTCATTATAACCCCAACGATCCCTCCAGGAGTTTTATTCATCGTTGAGCAGAAGCGTGACATTGACAAATTTTACGCTTTCGCGAAAGAGGCTCCTATCACATTGGTGTTGCCCGAGAGAACAATGACAGGAATATCTTTTAAGAGCGCACAACCCCGTACGTTTTCAAGCAACTCTATTCCATCGTGCGAACTGTCCAGGTCGGAGATGATAAGGTCGCAAGCATTACCTTCGGATAACCAGTTCCATGCTTCGAGATAATTTTTCATTAAGATCAACTCGTAGGAGTCCGGCACCATTCTCGCAGCAAACCACGAGAGCGATTTTTCATCTTCTATTACCAGAATTTTTTTCATTTGTGTTCGTTGAATGAGAGTTCTTTTTCGGTTTGACTTCGTTTTTCTTGAATGGTTTAATCATATAACGTGAGTTACGATGAAAATTGTGCCATAGCAATTTGAAGTGTCGATTGATAAGGGAGATTCATCGATTTTTACCTGTAATGTTTTGGGTTACAGTTTTCGAAATCGATTTAGTAGATCATATATTTTCTGATTTCTGGTTATTTTTTTCTTCATAGCAACGGTTGATCGTTCAGGATTTATGACATACTCAATTTAGTTTGCTGATAAAATGACTCACTCGCCGATATATTTTGAGGCGTGTTTACGGCTTCGTGAAGCATCCCTGATTAATGTTCCGAAATGATAACAAGGCTTCGAGTTATGTCAATTGTCAACTCAAATCCAAAAATGATTAGTCAAAATTTTGAGGATCATCTGTTCAATCAATAAATATCTACACCCGGAAAGGGGAGTGAGTTTAGGATTTAGTTGCCTAACTTGTGGTCGCGTAGCCATTTGGACATGCGTCCATAATTAGTGAACTTACACTACCCTTATGAAGCTTTTGTTATTCTCGTTATTGTTATTTGTACAAGGTCTTCCGTTCAAGCCAAACGAGGAATTTGAAATCAAGCTTGATCTAAAATTTAAGCAACGATCAACAACGGACAATTCAAGGACTATTGACCTTGATGAGACTCGTGCAGAGTATGACAGCAGAACATCCACCACGCCACTGCCTTATCTTATTCTAGCTGTTAAGTTTCTAAAGCTGAATAACGAAACACGAATTCGCATCACTAACAACCTTGACGCTAAGTCATCATCGCGAAAAGTTTCGGAAGGAATGATCGTGCCAATCGATATGGGATTTACACCGGACGTCAAAGATCGCATCAATCCGCATCATTACACCATCACATTTCTATCACCCGAGAAAAGTGAGACCAGCCGCATCGAAATTTTCGTGGAAGAAGACGGAACATTTTTGGTGAACAGTGAGAAACGTGGCAAATTCTGAATTTGCCGCTGAACTCATAATTTTTTGTTAAAATCATCTCTGTTGATGCAATTCTGCCCATGAAGCCTTAAACTTGAAGGTTAAAAATTAACTAAATGAGAAAATTCCTTTGCCTTGTTTTGCTCGTGTCGAATCTGGCGGTCACTGCCCAGCCCACACAGCAGCCAACGGCTTCGCAAATAAAGTTGAAACTGAAAAAGTTGAACTTCTTAGGGTCAGTGCTCTATATGGCAGCACATCCTGATGATGAGAACACCAAGGTGATAACGTATTTGTCGAATGACAGATTAGCGACCACAGGCTACCTGGCGCTGACGCGAGGCGATGGGGGGCAGAATCTTATTGGATCGGAAATCGGTGATCTGTTAGGATTGATCAGGACACAGGAATTGCTTGCCGCGAGACGAATTGATGGGGGCCAACAATTCTTTACCCGTGCAGTTGATTTTGGATTTTCGAAATCCGCCGACGAAGCATTTGCGACATGGGGAAAGTCAAATGTCTTTTCCGATGTTATTAAAGTCTTTCGCATGTATCAACCGGATGTTATAATCACTCGGTTTCCGCCTGACGAACGTGCAGGTCACGGTCATCACACCGCTTCCGCCATGCTTGCTGAAGAAGCGTTTGATGCAGCGGCAAATTCGCAGGTCTATCCAGAATATGCAGAACAGTTTGGCACCTGGCAACCGAAAAGACTTTACACAAATGTTGGACGCTGGTGGAATCCTGATTTAAGTGAAACAACACCAGGCATCACTACTTTGGATGTCGGTGGATACAATGCTCTTCTCGGTAAATCATATTCGGAAATTTCGGCGTTGAGTAGCAGTCAGCATAAGAGCCAGGGCTGGGGCAGAAGAGGCGAACGCGGATATCAACCTGAGTTCCTTGAACTAAGG
This sequence comes from uncultured Chryseosolibacter sp., assembly GCA_967728665.1. GTDB lineage: Bacteria > Bacteroidota > Bacteroidia > Cytophagales > Cyclobacteriaceae > Chryseosolibacter. The sequence continues at coordinate 6,127 of CBQWHS010000060.1, forward strand.
AAAGGCGATAAATCGGAGAAAGATATTTTTGATGGAATCAATACCACATGGTCGCGCGTTAAGGGAGGTGAAAAAATTCAGCCGCTGATTGAAAAAGCAATTCATGACTTCAATCTTGAAAATCCCTCAGCAAGTGTTTCTCAGTTGCTGATCATACGGAATGAGATTGCAAAACTTCAGGAGAGCGTGTGGCGAAACCGGAAGCTTGCGGAGACTGAACAATTGATACAGGATTGTCTTGGTCTTTATATCGAAGCAACTGCCTTTTATTTTCAAGGTTCACCAGGAGAGAAAGTTAAATCAACCATCGAAGTTGTTAACCGCTCGGGTGTGCCAGTGAAGCTGGAGAGAATTCAATCACCACAACTGCGGTGGGATACGGTTTATTCAAAGTTACTTGCATCGAACAACATTGAACTTGTCAAAACGGCTCCAACACTTTCTGCAGATGCTGATTACTCCGATCCATATTGGCTTGAGGGAAAACATTCAACGGGCTTATTCAATGTGAAAAGAAAGGAATATATCGGTCTCCCCGAGAATCCACCAGCAATTGACTTTTCATTAACGTTCTCTATTGGAACTGAACCCTTCATCGTTACAAAGCCTTTGATCTATAAATGGGTCGATCCTGTGAAAGGAGAATTGTACAGACCATTTGAAATTGTGCCTCCGCTCTTTATCAATCCGCTTGATAAGGTTATTATTTTCAATGACGCTCAGGCAAGGCAACTAGCCTTCGTATTAAAATCATCTGTGGATAAGTCGTTAGCCGGTAGCTTTAAGTTACAACTTCCGGAGGGATGGCGATCTGACCCGGCTTCCATTGATTTCACATTTGCAAAAAAAGAAGAAGAGCAGACAAAAGTGTTTACGGTTTATCCATCGACAAATGAATCTTCGGGTGATATAACCGCAGTGGCCACCATTGGAAACACTTCGTTCAATCAGGCAATCAAGCTCGTGAGTTACGATCATATTCCAGTTCAGACGTTGTTACCAGTTTCGCAAATTCATGTGGTGAGGATGGCGTTGAAAAAAGAAGGAAACACCATTGGCTATATTAAGGGTGCTGGTGATGAAGTTCCGGCGGCACTTCGAAATTTAGGCTATGAAGTCTGGGAAATGAAGGACGATGAAGTTACCGCAGCAAATTTGAAAAAAGTTGATGCGGTTGTGCTGGGCGTTCGCGCATTCAATGTCAATAAGCGTTTGAAATATTTTATGTCCGACCTTCTTGCGTATGTTAAAGATGGTGGCACCATGGTGGTACAATACAATGTGAATTTTGATTTTGGTAAAGATCAATATGGACCTTATCCATTCAAATTAGGTCGCGACCGCGTGACTGAAGAAGACGCAGACGTGCGCATTCTGAATCCGGAGCATCCGATTATTAACGGACCAAATAAAATCACTGAAAAGGATTTTGAAGGTTGGGTGCAGGAACGCGGATTATATTTTGCAACAGAGTGGGATCCGAATTACGAGACTGTAATTTCAATGAATGACAAAAAGGAAAATCCAAAAAATGGAGGATTGCTGGTTGCAAAATATGGCGAAGGACACTATGTCTACACGGGACTTTCATTTTTTCGTCAGTTGCCAGAAGGAGTCACTGGCGCATATAAACTATTTGCAAACATCGTTTCATTGAAGAAGACACCGAAACCGACGGCCACTAAAGTCAAAATCAAAACAAAGTAACGCGATGGTTCAAGACGAAAACAAACCGCCACTTTTTTCCGCATGGAGCGGTTGGTATCGCTTGGTGATCGGCGTGCTGATAATCCAAATGATAATTTTTTACTGGTTAACCGTGGCCTTCGCATGATCCTGCTGGATTGGATTGTTCTTTTTGGAACGGTTGCATTCATTGTGGCTTATGGAACGTGGAAGACACGTAAACCAGCAACCGCTGAATCTTATTTGCGTGGCGACAACATGAAGTGGTGGATGATTGGCGTTTCGATCATGGCGACTCAGGCCAGCGCAGTAACGTTTCTGTCAACCCCAGGTCAGGCAATCGAGGATGGAATGCGCTTCCTTCAATTTTATTTCGGATTGCCGATCGCGATGGTTATCATCTCGATCTTTATCGTTCCTATTTTCTATAAGTTAAAAGTCTATACTGCCTACGAATATCTTGAGAACCGATTCGATTTGAAAACGCGAATACTCGCAGCTTCAATCTTTCTTGTCCTTCGCGGTCTCTCGGCTGGGATTACTTTATATGCGCCAGCCCTTGTGCTGTCCACCATTCTTGGTTGGCCAGTTTCTGTCACTACCATTTTGATTGGTGCACTGGTGATCATTTATGTTGTCTCGGGAGGAACCAAGGCTGTGAGTCTTACACAAAGGCAACAGATGGCGGTGATCATGAGCGGAATGTTTCTGGCAGGCTTCTTCGCCTTTAGCCTCTTGCCAAGGGAGGTCTCGTTTGGTGAAACGGTCGAGCTCGCCGGAACTCTTGGCAAACTGAACTTGATCAACCTGGATTTTAATATTACCGATCGTTATAACATTTGGTCAGGCCTTATCGCAGGTACGTTTCTTTTTCTCGCTTATTTTGGAACAGACCAATCTCAAGTTGCACGCTACCTGGGCGGAAGCTCGCTCACCGAAAGTCGGCTTGGATTAATTTTCAATGGTCTTTTAAAAATTCCGATGCAGTTCATTATTCTTTTCATCGGAATATTGGTTTACGTTTTCTACCTGTTCAATGCAGCACCGGTTTTTCACAATGAAGTGTTAAAGAACAGGGCGATGCAAACAGAAAAAGCTCCGGTACTCATTTCATTGGAAAAAGAATATCTTCAAAACTTCAAAGAAAAAAAGGCAGCCGCTGGCGATTTGTTGGTCGCCATTGAATCAAACAATGTAAGCGCCATTGATGAATCAAAAGCGAAAGTCTTAGACTATCAAAAAAAGGAGGCTGTTATACGTGACTCTGTCAGGCATACGATCTCATCGGCAATTCCGAATGCCAGGACGCAAGACCGGGATTATATTTTCCTGAATTTTGTGTTGAAGAATTTGCCACACGGACTTATTGGATTACTCCTGGCTGTAATTTTTTCTGCAGCTATGTCATCAAATGCAAGTGAACTAAATGCACTAGCCTCGACCACGAGCGTTGATATTTATAAGCGATTGTTTGATCATGAAACGGAAACCGTTAATCTTCTAAAAGTCTCAAGGATATTTACGGTGATGTGGTCCATCATTGCGATAGCCTTCGCCCTGATGGCGAATTTTGCAGAAAATCTTATTCAATTTGTAAACATCGTAGGCTCTCTTTTTTACGGTACGCTTCTTGGAATTTTTTTAACGGCATTCTTTTTAAAACATATTCGTGGCACTGCTGTTTTTATCGCGGCCATAATTGCGCAAAGTGTTATTATTTATCTCTATCGCTTCACAGACGTTGCATTCTTGTTATACAATTTAATCGCCTGCGGAATTGTCGTTGTCTTGTCGCTCGTTTTTCAGCTTTTTATCCGAACAAAGAAAACTTTTTAGTTGCTCGTACGCTTGGCCGCATTTTCATCCTTGGCCCCTGTTTTTATATCATTGAGAAAAACAGTACAGTTATGGAACCGGAACAAATTATTTATACAGACGGACATGACGTAGTCGTAACAGACACGCAATTGAAGGTGAAGAGTACTTCATACCGATTGGCCGGCATTACAAAATTTTATTTATGGACGATTCGTCCTGAACGCTGGCCAAGTATTCTGCTGATGCTTGTTGGACTTATACTCGTCGTGATTGGTTTTATGTACGTTATTCCATCAGCGTATAATCTTTCTACTGACAATGGAATACTTGACATTAATACAATGGCGATGTGGGTAGGGGTAGGATTGTTTCTTCTCGGCATCATTATACTCGCTGTAACCAGAGTTCGTTATGCCGTAAGGATAGGAACTGCTGAAGGCGAAAAGAATGCTGTGGTTAGTTCAAAACGAGAATATATTTCTCAGATTGTCGATGCCATCCACAGCGCTGTTGATATGAGTCCTAACAAGCCAGTTCATGGATAATTAAAGCATTATTTGGGCAAGGCGAAGAGCAGAAAGGTTTATGATCTTTCTGCTTTTTTATTTTACTTAATCTGCCGATATCGTTAATTGATCCGTTGCAGTTTCTCTAAGCAACTCCTGGCCACCATTTACTTTCACCAGTTTCACTGTGTCGCCATTACAATTGATGCCTTTGCCAAACTCAATGATTGTGTAACCATAACATGGTTTTTTTGGACTCGTGGCCTGTAGGCTGGCCGTTGTTTTCCCAGATTTAAAATCAGCGGCAATGAGGATGGTTACAATCAACACAGCAAAAATCAACAGAAACTTTCTCATAACTGATAATGAAGAGGTTAATGAATTCAGTCTTTTTAACTATCTGATTTTCAGCATAGTAAAAGCCTTGATAGAAATTGGTGATACAATAGATTAAAAAGACATGCCTGCGAAATTTCAGCGACTGCAAGCACCCGATGTCAACACATTGTGGAATTGGGAACAGTAATTTTCTTAGCCCGGGAAAATGAAATTTTATGGCAAAGGATAAAGAAGGAAAATTTCACCCTAGAAAGGGCAAACCTTCCGGCTCAGTCAAAACTGATTCCGGACTCAAACCCATTAACTCCGCTTCTTATGAAGAGAACTTAGACATCATAGAAAAATATACTGTAGGAGAAGAAGAACCTGCGCCTCATGTAAAAGTGCGGCATCCAAACCGAAACGTAGATAAACGTGAAGAACGTCAGCAGGAGCGGAGTGAAATAAAGGACACAAAAGCTAAACGTGAAATTCTTGATGAAGATGATTTGCCGTCTTCAAGAACGATTCATGTCACGATGCTGAATAAGGAAATGTTTGCAAGACTTGCAACATATCAGGCCGAATGCTGTGTGAGCGCTTACCTCGCGACTCACCCTTCCGGAGTTGATGTAAATGAAAAAGTTGATCAAACTGCGTTTAAGAATTTGTTGCAAAAACTTCCGTCAATGTTGAAAGCGAAATATGTTGAGCAGATTCAAATAGATAAAATGTTAAAGCCTGGATATGATTTGTTAAGAGACGAAAAGATATGGTCTGAGATGGATTCGGGCCTCGCGATTTTTTTATCTACAGATGAATTTCAATATGTGAAACTTCCTATTGCACCC
>CBQWHS010000061.1:0-11300 GCA_967728665.1 uncultured Chryseosolibacter sp.
AAAGCCGCCACCAGCACCGGTGATTAATAAAATAACGCCGGCATCTTTTAAAGCGTCAGACATCCATCCGGGCCAAATTGTTCTTTGCGTAGGATGAATGAGCAGCAACGAAAGAATCAGACCGATGCTCAATGCCACAACAGGTTGACCAAGCGTGATGATTGTTGTGGCGAATATTCCATCCATCTCCAGGGATTTGGGCAAAGTGCCAATGGCAATCAGTACAATCGGAACAATCAAGGGAAGAACTCCCCTGGAAGCTGCTATAGAGAATTTAGTATTTTGATTTATTGAAATGGTGGTTGGGATAATCCGATTTCCAAATCTTTTCGAAAACAAAAGCGCGACAAGACCTACTGGTATTGAGCCTAAAATGCCAATGAGAATGACCTGACCAAGATGATTTCCTAATCCCAAGTTTGCGGCTGCGGCCAATGGTCCTGGCGTTGGTGGAACGAGCGTGTGCGTTGTGTAAAGTGCAGAGGATAATGCCAACGACAACGTTGCGGATGGAATAGACGCTGACGCTGCGATGGATGGAATCAATCTCGAGAGAATAATGAAACCGGAGTCACAAAAAACGGGAATCCCAACGAGTAGGCCTATCGTTGTTAATGCCAGTGGCGATTTTTTTTGACCAAAGAAGTAAATCAATCGCTCGCTGATCGATTCCATTGCACCTGTTTTCTCAAGAACAATTCCCATGCAAGATCCAAGCGCGACAATAAAACCGATTTGTTGGAGTAGCGAGCCGAACCCCGTTTGCATGAGTTGCAATAAATCCGGAATTCCTTTGCCGGTTAGAATTCCCAGGAATAACGAGGCGATGATCAAACAAAAAAATGCGTGAAGATTCAGAAATCGGTTAAGCAGAATAATACTGACTACCGATAGAATGAGCGCACCGATGATGAGTAGAAATTCCTGGTTCATGAATTATTTTTTCATGTATTTCCAGTTTCGCGATTTACCTTCAGCAATCCATTCAATGGAAGTTTCGATTCTCCGTGTGCGGGTCTCATCCGTTTTTGCATCGTTGACCCACTCGACATAATCTTTCTTATTCGTGTTGCTGAAGCTATGAAATGCCGCAAAAGCTTGTTTGTTTTTCTTCAATGCCTTGACAAAATATTCGGGTACTTCGATTGGCTTTTGAGCTTTTTTTTCTTTGTCTGGTAGTTTGACATCATCATCATTTAATCGCTTCGCTTGCTTGATGTAGTCGATAAGAACTTTGTCAGCGGGAAGATCGTTCAGGGAAGTTATCTTGTCAAAACTTCCCATCGATGTTTTTCCGACAATAGTCATTATTTTTTTGGGATCCTGCATGATGGAACCTTTCCAGAAGCCGAATGAACAGTGCGCTTTGAATCCAGCCATACTGCAGAGAATTCCTTTGTATTCGAAATGTGGGAATCCCCATTTAATTGTCTCCTGCACTTCCGGGCAAGCTTTATGAACAAGCTCACGCAAGTGTTCCAATATTTCTTTAGCGAAGGGTGCGGCTTTCGCGATATATGCGTCAACTTTCTTGTCGAAATTTCCCATAGCAGTGAGGTAGATGCGGCTAGCGAAGTTGCGGATTAATTTTTAAAGTCACACTAATTTTTAGAATTAATGGAATCCGAATCCATGCGTTCAAAACAAAATGTGATGCGTCTGATGAAAAATTCTAGGATCAAAAGATTGGAAAAAAAAAGAGACCGGACTCTTATGAGTTGATTGGTTGGAACGTATGATCTCTTTCAGGAAATGACGAGCGACTCTGTTGGAAAAACAGATGACTTATTTGTCATGCTCGCTCATCCTATCACAGGTTGTTTTTCAAGAGCCTTTTGTAATTCCTCTTCGTTTGTGAGGTCCAGCCGCAACGGTGTTATTGAAACATAGCCATTCTCCATGGCCCATCGGTCAGTACCTTCTTCGGCGGCCTCCAACGGAATGACTGTAAACCAATAATGCTTCCTGCCCATTGGATCAGTTCCAGGCACAACCTTGCCATCGTATTGACGAACAGATTGACGGGTCCACTTCATCCCTTTTGGATTCGGTGGCAGGTTAACATTCACAAGACTTAGCTCCGGATTGTTGATCAACGTCTCCAAGGATTTTTCAATCCATGAATCGAGTCGTTGAAAATCAGGTTCAGTTTTGCCTGCAGGAGTACTCAATGCAATTCCGCGCATTCCGAGAAGCACTGCTTGTTTCGCGCCTGCTAATGTTCCGGAATGCCACATTGAATTTCCGAGATTACTGCCCAGGTTAACACCAGAAAGTACAACATCGGTTTTTTCCCAGAGGTGTGAGCCAAGAGCGACACAATCGGCTGGAGTTCCGTTTACGCGATACGCTTCAATTCCTTCAAAAGTGATTGGTGATTTTTTATAGTGTAGCGGTCGTGACGCCGTTATAGCATGACCCATTGAAGATTGTTCAACATCAGGCGCGACAATTCGGACTTCACCGAACCGTGTTGCAACCTGCGCGAGTGCTGCAATGCCTGGGCTATAGATGCCATCATCATTTGTTACCAGTATTCTCATAAAAACTAATATTACAAATTCGTTCCCACCCCGGACTCGGTATAATATTCTTATCGCCCTGCGAAATAATAAACAGACTTAATGAAATCGGCGACCATTTTTCATAATCCAAAAGCGGGTGAGGGCGAACTCAACAAGAAAAGTTTGATATCGCTTGTTGAAAGTGCCGGATACGACTGTAGTTATATATCTACAAAAAAAGATGGATGGAATGAATTTGAACCAGCCGAGTCGGACTTGATTGTTTTAGCCGGTGGTGATGGAACCGTGAGAAAAGTGGCGGGTAACCTGCTTGATGCAAAACCAGTTATTGGGCTGGTGCCATTGGGAACGGCTAACAACATTGCAAGGACGCTTGGCATCAGTGGGTCACCTGATTCAATTGTTGAGTCATGGAAGCAGAACATCAAGAATAAATTTGATATTGGTCGCATCTATGGTTTAAAGAAGCCGAGTTTTTTTCTTGAGGGTCTTGGATATGGCGCATTCCCTAAATTGATGAAACGGATGAACTCGATCGAACATAGGCTCAGCAGTAGTTCGGAAAAAAATCTTAAAACAGCTTTAAAGGAATTGCACGAGATCATTCTGAATATGAAATCACGCGAGTGTACAATTTCATTGGATGGATCAGATCACTCCGGAAAGTTTTTACTGGTTGAAGTGATGAATACACAATCCATCGGACCGAATCTGAATTTGGCAAGCTTTGCTGACCCCGGCGATGGAACGTTTGAAGTAATTTTGATTTCAGAACGACAACGTGAGGAATTTGCGAGTTACGTGCACAACAAATTACACGGTGCTGAACAACCTCCGATCTTTAATATTCTAAAAGCAAAGAACATGGACATTCTTTGGGAAGGAGAAGTGATGCATGTGGACGATGAAGTAATTGACATGAAGGAACCGATGGAAATAAAAATAAAAATTCAGGAGGGCGTTTTGGAATTTCTTGTGCCTGACGCCGACAAGGAAAAAAAATGACGTGATACATTCGTACCACGTCATCCTGATTACAAGTTAAATGACAGCTTTAAGCATAGCCCCATTTTTTCATGATCTGGAGATCTTCTTTTACGGCATCGAGCGGTGTTTTGCCTTGATAAGATTCTTGTTCGATAATGTAGTGCAAGGTTCCTCCGCCTTTGCGGCATAGATCAATTATTTCCTTCACGTTAACAATACCGGTTCCAAGTACAGCGCTCTCATATTTTTCACGACCATCAGAACTCTTGATTTCATCTTTGACGTGAAGGGATGCGAATCTGCCAGGAAATTTCTTGACGATATCACCGGCTTTTGCGCCACCATTGTAAAGATTGCCCATATCAAGCTGTTGTATCACAAGATTTGGATCGGTATTGTTCAGAATAATATCATACATCGTTTCACCATCAAGTTTTTCACTGAATTCGAAATCGTGATTGTGATAGCCGAATTTCATTCCGGACTTTTTGCACAGTTCACCACTTTTGTTAAATATTTCCATAAACTTCATGAGGTCACTTTTGGTCGATCGTACGCTTTTATCCAGGGAAGGACTGATCACAAATTGTTGGCCGACTACAGCAGCATCTTCAATCGTGTATTTCCACTCATCAGTGAAATTGTTTGTTGCGCTGTCCCAATGTTTTGGTCCCATCACCGTGTGACCGCTTGGCATTTTCAGGCCCAGGTCATCCAATACTTTCTTGAACTCTGAAGATGTATAGCCGTAAAACTTTCGGTTTACATAGTTTGCGTGCTCAACATATTGGTATCCCATGCCAGCGATCTGCTTTAATGTTGCAACCGGATCTTTTTTCATATCGTCTCGCACCGAATAGAGTTGTATACCAACAAGTTCTTTTGCTTTCTTCTTTGCGAATATTGGATTGGTGATGAGCGTTGTGCCTGCGAGCGCTGTTACCGATTTTTTTAGAAATGATCTTCGTGATGTGTACATGGTTTAAAATGGATTAGTATAACCGTAAGATTTTTTAAGATACTAATCGATGTACCTAAAGTCAAGAACTATTCTCTGGGCGAAAAGGAAAAGAACTTTATTGCCAAAGCAGTAAAGTTCTTTTTGTATGAATGGTAATGAGATTTAATGTTTCAAAATCTCGATTTCAATTCGATCGTTGATCTTTGAATTAGGGTCTGTCGGTTTCGCGAGCATGTTGCTTCCTCCCCATGCGTAGACTTTTACTCGTTGAGGTTCAATACCATTAGCTGCTAGATACGATTTAACCGCTTCCGCGCGGAGGCGAGTCAGTTGTTTTGCAGAAGCCTCAATCTCTTTCGATCCGGTTACTTCGAAATAATTTTCTTCTTCTCCCAAGGCAATTATTTTCCTGGGGTTCTTGCCATTGCAATGCGCATGAACGGTAATGGCATAGTCCGGATTATTCTTCATCACATCCACGAGTTGGTCAAGACTTGTTTTCGATGTTGGCAGCATGACTACTGCATCATTGTAAAAGCTAACGTTATACAAGAGGCTGACATCGCCAGCTTCTAGTTTCTCCAGTGAATAGGGAATTACCCATGCACCACGATCATCCATAAACGCTCCTTCTGTTAACCAGGGACTCGTATAATCAACAAATTTTTCTACAGGCTTATATCCGAATGGCGCACACACAAGTTCCATCGGTTGACGACCAGCAGGCCTTGAAATATCAATGTATCTGTCCGTTTGATATCGTTCAACCTCCGTTCCGTTAAATGGATTCAATTGGTGAACCGATCCAGGAATAAGATCTCCATTACTGTCAGCGATAATGAATTTAAAATATTTTCCATGTGGTTTTACCGCGATGTTTTCGGAGACCCCGGTGGCATCTGATGAAGCTGCAGAAGTTTCGAATGAACTTCTTGACGATGCCAGCGCTTGTTCATCAGGATGAGATACTTCACTTCGCAGCTGAAGGGATTTTGCCACTACGACATCTTCGTGCGTGCTCTTCATAACATAGAACTGCAACGTACTGTTATCAGTCTTAACAGTATAAGCAGTGTCAGCAGAGTTACCAGGAAGAAAACTTGTAATCTCTTTTACATTGTCTTTCTCCGTTGAAAACGCGCCAATGACCAGATAATAATTTTGGCTAAACGCGGATACCGAAAACACACTTGCTACGAGCGTAGCATACACTACCTTCAACACTCTCCATTTCATACCCCACATGATTAATTAAAGCAGACAAACTTCAATGCATTAGTAATAAGCCGGCATTAATTTCATGCCAAGTGAGCGGGAATTCACATTTCGGAAAACAAATATTCATTCTGCACTCAACATTTTTTTGACTGAATCATGTGCACTTTGAAATGCTGCTTCAACGGTGCCCGTATGTGATCCCGAATAAATTGCCTCTCCGGCAAAGAATAGCTTTTGCGCTATTGGTTTGCTAAGTAAATCTTTTGCGTGATGGCTGTTCATCATCTCGTAAGAATATGCACCGCGAGAGAAAGGGTCAGTAAGCCAGTTTTCAACATGAGTTTCGATAATGTTATCCTTTACCAGTGAAGAGGAAATTTTTAAGAGCGATGAAAGAGATTTTAACATGTCATCGATCACCGATTCGTGAGTTGATGTAGAAGCCAGTAGCCGAGGCCCTGCTAACCAGCCGGTGATTATTGGACTTTTATCAGGGAGCTGAGACCACCACGTGGGAATGTGCTGATCGGAGAAGATAAATTTAAACGACGGAAAAGTTTTCTCCACCACGTCATTCCAAAATCGGTCATTGAATTCCACGATTACTTTCACCACTGGTCCAAAGCCAATTTCCTTCGTTGCGTTTATGTAATCTGTGATCGCAGGGTCAAATCTGATAAGGTTGGCTTGCAGCACCCCTAGGGGCACCGTTATAAGCGCTTTTCTGCCAGCATATCGGTTTGAAGATGAAGTCTGAACTTGCACGTCAGTAGTTGCCCAATCGATGTAAGTTACCGGAGAGTTGAGGCGCACGTCCACGCCTTTATTTTTTGCGTTACGATAAAGATGACCTATTAATGGACCATATCCTTTGTCTGGTCTATTCTGGATTGGATCGTCTTCCTGTGACCATTCATCTCTCAGCGAGAATGAACTTACCTTCGTGCTGTCAGCAGCATTGTAACCTTCGACAAATTTTTTAATCTGATTATGAAGTTCAATTTTCGTTGGGAAATATTGATGAAGAAATTGCTCGAATGGGATGTCATGTTTCAATTGTTGTAATCGCCGAATGATGAGTTCCCAATCCTCATCAAAGAAATTATGTGCTTCTTTAACGCCACTTTTAATCTGATACATTTCTCCTTCCATCTCATGGAACGAAAGGTTTGCTTCGCGCATTAACCTCATCGTTATGGGAACATTCCCATGTATGAATTCTGCTCCTGCATCAACTTGCTTACTAAAATTTTTATTGGTGATTGTATAAATTCTTCCCCCGATTCGTTCTCGCGCCTCAATCACTAAAATCTTTTTTCCTGCAGCTGCTAGTTCGCTCGATGCGAATAGACCGGTAGCCCCAGCTCCAATAATAACGTAATCGTAAGTCATCCAAGGTTAACTTTTACTTATCATTCTAAATATCGCATAAGCATTTGAACTTCTGTTAAGGAAAATTGTTCGCAGGCGGGCATTATATTTTTCTGAAACGGCCAAAATGATGTTTTATCTAAACGTAGTTTATGGCACAAGAGAGGAAAAATCCAGGCGGAACTGCTAATCGCGGCTTTGCGTCAATGGATAGAGAAAGACAACGCGAGATTGCAAGAAAGGGTGGAGCAACTGTGAGCCAGAATCGAGAACACATGGCTGAAATTGGTAGAAAAGGCGGAGAGGCAAGTGGTGTCAGCAGAAGCAATCGTGCACAGCAGAATAATAATCAACCGCAGAATCAACAAGAGCCTCAGGAGTAACGTCTGAAAACATTTAGAAAAATGTCCCGTGTTGATCGGGACATTTTCATTTACAACTGGCATCAAATTTTTTGTTTCACATCACGGATCTATTACGCGAACTAAATTGATTGCTATGGCAGACGAAAAGGAGAAGAAAGGTAAGACTGCAAAGGGATTTGGCGCGATGGACGAAAATCAACAACGTGAACTGTCAAAACGCGGAGGACGTGCTTCCGCCCAAGGCGATACATCAAACCGAGGTTTTGCTTCTATGGATAAAAACAAGCAACGTGACATTTCAAGCCAGGGTGGTAGAGCGTCCCAAAATTCTTCGACGAAGAGCCGGCGAATGAAATCAAAAGCAATAGAACAAGAACTTCAAAATACAAATGATATAAACTCTGACATAGAGTCGTCACAAAGAGATTTAGCTTCACTGAAAGAAGAGGAAGAATTAAGCAGTAGAGGAAGGACTGGGTCTTTGTCTTACAGTGAAACCGATGAGGATGAAGATGAAGGACTGGGAGATGGGAACCTCGGCCGAAGCACAAAAGGCAAAGGCGATGATGAAGAAGGTTAGGTAAAATCCTGCATTGGGAAGTATAGGCAATCCAACATCAAAACTGGGTTGCCTATATTTTTTTGTGTCCTTGATCTACTCAAGGCTCCGTTGCCCTCCTTTTTGAAACAAAGGTAATTTTGACTCTAAGAAAGTCTTACTTGTATTATTTTATTCAAATAAGATCATTATAATAACCTTATTTTAGCATATTTGAATATTATAATAGTCAATTAATGCCTCTATTACAAATATCTGAAAGCCAAATTTTAGACCGAATGCGGTTTGAAAACCCGTGGTGGATAACTGGCAGAATAGAAGAGTATTATCAAAAATTGCCAAAAAGACTGTATTTCGATTTATTCACGCCTTTGATGGCCGAGACGTCTGTAAGAAGGGCGATCGTTTTGATGGGACCTCGCAGGGTTGGAAAGACGGTCTTAATGATTCAATCCGTAAAGGCGTTGCTCGATCGAGGCGTGGATCCATTAAAAATTTTATTTCTCTCTGTTGAAACGCCCCTCTACAATGGAATTGGGTTGGAGCAATTGTTTAATCTTGCACAAAAGGCCACAGGCAACTCCGATTCAAAAAACTGGTATGTGTTCTTTGATGAAATACAGTACTTGAAAAACTGGGAAGTGCACTTGAAGTCATTAGTAGATAGCTATATATACACGAAGTTTATTGTGTCAGGCTCATCGGCAGGGGCCCTAAAATTGAAAAGCAATGAAAGCGGAGCTGGACGTTTTACAGATTTCATGCTTCCACCGCTTACTTTCAATGAGTATTTACACCTCAAAGATTTGAATCGCCTTATCGTAAATCGGACGATTGAATGGGAGGGCTCGCTATTGAAATTTTTTACGACTAATAATATTCGTGAGTTGAACGAACACTTTATTGATTACATCAATTATGGTGGATATCCTGAAGTGATTTTCTCAACTGCTATTCAAAGTGATCCAGGGCGCTACATTCGAAGTGATATTATTGATAAGGTATTACTTCGTGATCTGCCAAATCTTTATGGTATTCGTGACGTGCAAGAATTGAATTCTTTGTTCACGTCTATTGCCTATAATTCTGGTGGAGAAGTTTCGCTCGAAGAATTAAGCAAAAGCTCGGGTATTCAAAAAAACACCATCAAACGATACGTTGAATATCTTGAAGCAGCTTTTCTTATTAAGATTGTTCATAGAATTGCCAACAAGCCAAGAAATTTTCAGCGCGCTAGTTTTTTTAAAATACATCTCACAAACCCTTCATTACGTTGTGCACTGTTTTCTCCAATGCAGGCAACTGATGATATGATGGGACAGATTGTGGAGACAGCGATATTTGCACAATGGATGCACCGGGATTGGTTTACTCCTTTTTATGCACGATGGCCCAAGGGAGAAGTGGACATGGTAAGCCTTGATGTAAAAAGACAAAAACCATTATGGGCGGTGGAAGTAAAATGGAGTAACCGCTATTTTGAGAAACCGAATGAATTGAAATCACTTCTTACATTCCTGGAGGATAATAATCTTGCATCGGCGATGATTACAACAATTGATAAGGAAGGTTCAAGTACGATCAATGGCTACAAACTGAATTTTGTTCCTGCTGCGGTCTATGCTTACACCGTTGGCGCAAATACTTTGATTCAAAAATCTACGCGACAGTGATTTCACAATCATATCCTGTGCAGGAAATTATAACTGAGTTGAAAACACAACTTCAGAGCGGTAATCGTGTAATCCTTCAGGCTCCGCCCGGCGCGGGAAAATCAACCATACTGCCGCTTGAGATTTACAAAGAGAATTGGCTGCGCGATCGAAAAATTGTAATGTTGGAACCGCGAAGATTGGCTGCAAGATCCGTTGCTATGCGAATGGCAGAGTTGCTTGACGAGGAGGTTGGAGAAACTGTGGGCTACCGTGTTCGTTTTGAGTCCAAAGTGAGTGATCGAACAAAGATCGAAGTCGTCACCGAAGGAATTCTCACACGAATGATTCAGACGGATAATTCCCTGGAGGGCGTTGGTCTCGTTGTCTTTGATGAATTTCATGAGCGAAGTCTGCAAGCCGATGTCGGACTCGCATTAAGTCTTCAAGTTCAACAAATACTTCGTGATGATTTACGGATTTTAATTATGTCTGCAACACTTGACGGAGAAAAGTTAAGTGCCCTGCTGAAAGCTCCAGTTGTCACGAGCAAAGGAAGGCAATATCCAATCGCGATAAAACACATCAATCCAGATCCGAATGAGCGACTTCCTCAGCAGGTAGCGAGGGCTGTCAAGAAAGCCTATGTCGAACAGCAAGGTGACATTCTTGTTTTTCTTCCGGGAGCCGGTGAGATCATTCGAACACATGAACTGCTAAGCAATGAAAGTATCAACGCAAAAATTGTGGCGTTGTATGGTGACTTAACTTTTTCAAAACAGCAGGAAGCGATTCGTCCGTTACGAGATGGACAGCGAAAAATTGTACTGGCCACATCTATAGCGGAGACATCACTTACGATTGAAGGCATCACAACGGTGGTAGATTGTGGATATTCACGCGTTCCAAAATTTGATCCTCGAAGTGGTTTAACAAAATTAGAAACTGTTCGAGTCCCCAGAGACGCAGCGGATCAACGGGCTGGGCGCGCCGGGCGTTTAGGTCCTGGAGTTTGCTATCGTTTATGGAGCGAGGGAGTTCATGCTTCGCTTACAGCAAATCGAACACCCGAGATACTTGAGGCGGACCTCGCGCCACTTGTTTTAGAAATGGCGGAATGGGGCGTTGTGGACTTAAATACACTTACGTGGATTACTCCTCCGCCAATCGGTGCAGTCAGTCAAGCGAGGGAATTATTGTATCAACTTGATGCATTCATCGACGGCAGAATAACAGCACGTGGTAAAAAAATGCTAGCACTTCCAACCCATCCACGCATCGCGCATATGTTGCTGGAGAGCCAGGAGGAATCACTTTATACCGCAGCGCTTGCAACTGATGTAGCCGCCATTATTGAAGAACGCGATCCATTGAATAAATCGGTGGGTGCAGACATTTCTTTACGATTAGAGGCATTGAGGAGATGGCGATCGCGTGAAAAAACCACAGCGGACATCTCTGTTCTTGAACGCATCGAAAGACTTGCTTCATCCTGGCGCAGACTCATTAATATAAAATCTGACAATTCGGTTGTCATCGATAAAGAGGTTGGGAAGCTTACAATGTCTGCATACCCGGAGCGCATCGCGAGACAAATATCGCCACATAGCGAGCGATACAAATTATATAATGGACGAGTAGTTCAATTGCCGCAACACGATG
>CBQWHS010000062.1:0-11270 GCA_967728665.1 uncultured Chryseosolibacter sp.
GGATGCTTCTCCGTAGCTTCCCAAAAACGCTCGAACGTAATACCATCATGCAAATCCTCACCGGGATGAATCTCATAGCAAAGATCAACGCCAGCTTTATCAAATGCGTTGAGAATTGGAAGCCAGCGTTTGGCGAGTTCTTTAAATCCATCTTCCACCAGCCCTGCGGGACGTTGCGGCCATGGATACATCGTATGCCACATCAACGCTCCTGAAAATGTTACATGAGCCGTGAGTCCGAGATTTTTGCTCGCCTTGGCAGCGTTCTTTAATTGCTCGACTGCCCATGCCTGCCTTTCTTTTGGATTACCATGAACAGACTTCGGCGCAAAGCCATCAAACAAATCATCGAAAGCAGGATGAACGGCAACTAACTGGCCCTGGAGGTGAGTTGCAAGCTCCGTCACCTGCAAACCACATGATTCGATTGTCCCTTTTAAATCGTCACAATAGTCTTTACTTTCAGCAGCTTTCTTGAGGTCAATACAACGAGGATCCCATGCCGGAAGCTGAACGCCAACATATCCAAGGGATGCTGCCCATTTACAAATTGTTTTTAAATTATCGAAGGGCGGCTGATCACCCATAAACTGTGCTAAGAATATTGCTGGACCTTTTATTGTTTTCATTTTCGTTCACTAAGTTGTTTTTGATGTACTTACAATGACAATGTTTTTATGCTAAGAGGTAAAAATATAAATAAGGTATTAGGCATTGGGTATCAGGTATTGGGCATTTCGGAACCATCATGATTATCAAACTCCTGGTATGGTGTCTCTTTAATGCCGTACTCTATCGGTGGCTCAGAGACGGAGCCGATTGAATTAATGTAGCCATTGATCATTTTGCCTAACGTTTCAATATCTGCCCTGATTTTTTCGAATTGTGATGAAATCAAATTTCTATTTTTTGATTTTGTGAGCCATGTTTTGCTTTCAAATAAAGAGCCTCTTGAGTAGTAACTAAAATTCTTCGACTCCTTAAAATGATAGCGCCCCAATCCTTCTGATAAATTGGCTGCAATGGAATCTGCCGCTCTAACAAACTGTTTGCCCACTGTATCTTTTTCAAAATAACTCCATGGAGTAACTATATTCCACACGTCTTCACCGATGGCCATTGCGAGATTATATGCCTTAAAATCCTCCAACTTGGTTATCATGCAATCCCATTTAATTCGCACAAAATGCCTAATTCCTAATGCCTCAATCTCAATTACTAATTATCCAATGACCAATGACAATTCCTATCTACACCTTAACCTTTGTCCACTTCTTCGACGAGTTCGCAGATTTGATCACGGTGTCGACAAATGCCATCCCTCTCACTCCATCTTCAACATCCGGAAAATCGTATTTAGCGGGATTGATTTTTTTGCCGGGTTTGAAGTCACGAACGGCACGTGCAAATGACATATAAATATTGGCGAATGCTTCAAGATAACCTTCAGGGTGACCGGATGGTGTTCGCGTGTTTTTCTTTGCCGCATCCGATAAATATCCCCAGCCAGCACGCACAACTTCTTTTGGTTTATCAAGCCATTTAATCACCAGCGTGTTTGGCTCTTCTTGCTTCCATTCAAGTCCACCTTTCTCACCATATACACGGATGTTCAGATTATTCTCATCGCCTGCAGCAACTTGCGTTGCCAATAAGATTCCCGATGCTCCGTTTTCAAATTTAACTAGCATCGAGCTGTCATCGTCCAAAAGCCTTCCTTTAACCACGGTATTTAACAATGCATTTATTTCGGTGATGTTCGAACCCGTGATGTATTCAGCGAGGTTCGCAGCATGTGTTCCTATATCGCCAATGGCCCCACCAGCTCCGGATTTCGATGGATCGGTTCTCCAGCTAGCTTGTTTGTTTCCGCTGCCTTCCACGAAAGTTGTTAGCCAACCTTGAGGATATTCAACGTATACTTTTCTAACCTTGCCAATTTTTCCGGTTGCGACCATATTACGCGCTTCCTTCACCAGCGGATAGCCGGTATAGGTGTGTGTCAACGCCAGGATCAAGCCGGTTTTATCCACGAGCTTTTGAAGTGCTTTTGCCTCAGCAACATTAAAAGCCAAAGGCTTATCGATAATCACATGGAACCCGTTTTCAAGCGCCATTTTCGCGGGGTCAAAATGAACGTGGTTTGGCGTAACAATCGAAACGAAATCCATCCTTTCCCCTTCCGGAAGTTGTTTCTCTTTTTCGATCATTTCAGCATAGCTACCATAGACCCGATCAGGATTCAGATACAATGCTTTACCAGTAGCTTTGGATTTTTTTGGATCGCTACTGAATGCGCCACAGACAAGTTCTATTTCACCATCTATTGCAGCAGCTTTGCGATGAACGGCACCGATGAAAGCTTCGAGGCTTCCACCGATCATTCCCATGCGTAGTTTTCGGCTCATGAAATCTAAAATTAGGAGTTGGTTAAGGTTATAAAAGTTTCAGGTTTAAAAAATACGAAATTATATGACTGGAAACGATTGCGGTTTGGATTGACGGAGACTGTTTAACAATTTATCGCGATAAGCTTAAATGAACTTACTGATAATGTTTTCGAAGTATTCCTGTTTTCCACTTAACTGTTTCGGTTCACCAGCCTTGAATGCCAATGATGCAAGTTCCTCAAGCCCTACTTTGCCTTGTTCGAATTGCTTACCCTTGCCGGCATCGAAACTCGCATAGCGTTCCTTACGCAATTTGCTGTATTCGCCATCGTCAAGAATTGCCTGGGCAATAAGCAACGCCCGTGCGAAAGTATCCATTCCTCCGATGTGAGCATAGAAAATATCTTCGAGGTCTGTAGAATTCCGTCTTGTTTTTGCATCGAAGTTTACGCCACCGGATTTGAAACCACCCGCTTCCAGGATAACAAGCATCGACTCTGCTAATTCATAAATATTGTTTGGAAACTGATCGGTGTCCCAACCATTTTGATAGTCGCCACGATTCGCATCGATGCTGCCAAGCATACCTGCGTCTGCCGCAACTTGCAATTCGTGTTGGAATGTGTGATGTGCGAGTGTGGCGTGATTTACTTCGATATTTAATTTGAAGTCGTTGAGAAGATCATATTGTCTCAAAAATCCGATTACCGTTGCACTATCAAAATCGTATTGATGTTTCGATGGCTCCATTGGTTTTGGCTCAATGAAGAATGTTCCTTTGAAACCATTTTCACGTGCATAGTCTTTTGCAGAATGAAGGAAGCGTGCCATATGCTCCTGTTCGCGTTTCATGTTGGTGTTGAGCAACGACATGTAGCCTTCTCTTCCACCCCAGAATACATAGTTGGCACCCCCAAGCGCAATGGTCGCATCCAATGCATTCTTCACTTGCGTGGCAGCGTAGCAAACAACATTGAAGTCCGGATTTGTAGCTGCGCCATTCATATAACGAGGATGTGAGAACAGGTTGGCAGTTCCCCAAAGCAGTTTCACACCAGAGGCCTTTTGTTTCTTCTTCGCGTAGTCTGTAATTTTTTGAACGCGTGATTCCGACTCCTTTAAAGTCGGGCCTTCGTCAACCAAATCATAATCGTGGAAGCAATAGAAAGGCGCTCCTATTTTTGTGATGAATTCAAACGCAGCATCCATCTTATCGTAAGCGCGCTGCATCGGATCACTACTCTGCAACCACTGAAATGCTTTTGTTCCAGGACCAAATGGATCGCCTCCTGTTCCGCAGAACGTATGCCAGTAAGCAATCGCAAAACGGAAGTGTTCTTCCATGGTCTTCTTTCCAACCTTTTGTGAAGGATTGTAAAATTTGAATGCAAATGGGTTGTCAGATTCACGGCCTTCGTATTTAATCTGGCCAATGCCCTTGAAGTATTCTTTGTCTCCTGTTGTTACTTTCATTTTGGTAATAGTTTGCGTTTAATCGTTTAGTAGCTCTTTTGGATTTTTTGACTCTTGTGAATTATGTGTAAAATTTATTCTCGCTGGTGGTGGGACAATTGATGTTGTTATTATTTCCGTGTACAAACGAATTTTGAGGGCATCTAATCTAATCATTGAGAGCCGCAACCAACAATGCCTTCCATTGAGTAAAGGCCTTGGAATAACCCTCTTTTTTATTGCCATCAACATCTTGCCGGCCAATCAAATGAAGCCCATTAAATGCTTCGCTAAAGTTCGCAAAGACTCCTGCTCCTACGCCAGCTCCCAACGCCGCACCTTTTGCGCCATCAGTGTCGTATAATTCCAATGGTGCTCCAATTGTGTTAACAAATGCTTCACGGAAGATCGGACTCAAAAACATGTTGGCATTGCCTGCGCGAATTACATTGGTCTTTAGTCCCATGCCTTGAAGAATATCGAATCCGTATTTCAATGCGAACACGATTCCTTCCTGGGCCGCACGCAGCATATGGGGTTGACCATGACGGTTAAAATTGAGTCCGTGAAACGATGCTTCCACTGATTTATTCTGGAGAATCCTCTCTGCACCATTTCCAAAAGGCAAAATGCTCAAACCATCCGAACCGATCGGGGCCTGTGATGCCACGCTATTCATTGAAGCATAATCGAATCGCTGATCACCAGTGGCCAGCATTTTTCGTAGCCAACTATTTAGAATTCCGGTACCATTCACACAAAGTAAAACCCCGTTCGAAATTTTTTGACTGTTGTTGACATGAATGAATGTGTTTACCCTGGATTTCGGATCGAACGCGTTTTTATCAGTGACACTATAGATCACGCCTGATGTGCCTGCGGTCGCTGCAGTTTCTCCCGGGTTCAAAACATTCAATGAGAATGCATTGTTAGGTTGATCGCCGGAACGATACGATACTTTGGCGGATGGATTTATTCCCAATTCATTGGCAATGTCCTTCCTGATTCGTCCCTGCACCGAGAAGACAGGTTTTATATCGGGTACAAAGGATTTATCAAAACCAAAATGATTTAGCAATTTTTCGGAAACACTCTTTGATTCATAATCCCAAAAAATTCCCTCGGAAAGACCTGTATCTGTTGTGACAATATCTCCCGTTAAGCGCATGGCGATATAATCACCGGGCAGCATGAATTTATAAACCTTCGAAAAAATTTGTGGCTCATTTTCTTTCACCCAGGCAAGCTTCGATGCTGTGAAATTGCCAGGAGAATTTAAAAAATGTTGAAGACAATATTTCTCAGTTAGCGCATTCAATGCTCTTTCACCAACGTCAACAGCACGACTGTCGCACCAGATGATGGAAGGACGCAACGGCTGGTGATCCTTATCAACCAAAACAAGGCCGTGCATTTGATACGATATACCAATCGCTTCAATGTTTTCTCCTTTTGAATTTGATTTTTGGAGACAAGATTTAACACTTTTCACCAGGTGAGTCCACCATAGTTCAGGATCTTGCTCTGCCCATCCTGCCTTGACAGCAAGCATTGGCATTTCTTCGGATGGTGATTGGGCTGAAGAAATTGTAGAACCTGTTTCTGCGTCAACAAGTGATGCTTTAACAGATGAACTTCCAATATCTAATCCCAGCAGTAGTGGCTTCATGTGGTCCGGTCGGAATTTGAAACAATAATATTGACAAATAGTCAAAATGACTATATTTTTTGATTTTTTTTATAACTTGAGACAATGGTTCGAAAATCCTCGTCTAACCCGATGTCATCTGGAGAAATAATAGAAGCGGTTTCGATCGACTGTTTGATCTTTGGTTTCCGCAACAGCGAACTCGACATTTTGCTCATTAAGCATGCAGAAGGTATTAGTAAAGGCAAGTGGGCACTTCCCGGCGGATGGATAAAGTACAATGAAGATGTTGATGCCGCTGCAAACCGGTTGCTGCAATCACTAACTGGCGTTTCCAATATTTATCTTGAGCAGCTCAGGTCATTTGGAAATGTGAATCGCTACCCGGAGAAACGCGTCATCACAATTGCCTATTCTGCCCTGGTAAATGCAGACAATTACAATTTAAGTCCAGGGTTTACAGCGTCTGATGCGAAGTGGTTTAACATTCATAAAGTACCTGACTTGCCTTATGATCATGACAAAATATTGGAACAGGGTTTTTCCTCATTGAAGCATAAAGTCAGGCATGAACCTGTTGGATTTAATCTTCTTCCAAAAAAATTTACGCTGCACCACATCCAGGAATTGTATGAGGCAATTCTGGAAACAAAGCTGGATAAGCCTAACTTTCGGAGAAAATTATTGAAGATGAATTTATTAGTGCCATGCGATGAAAAGCAAAAAGATGTATCGCACCGGGCAGCCAACTTATATAAGTTTGACAAGAAAATCTATGACAAGCTAGCGGAGAAGGGATTCTCGTTTGAACTTTAAGAACTGAGTAAAAAAAGAAAGTTTGCAGAAAAAAAAATTTACGCCCATCTTCAATAAACTTTACGCGAATCAAACTATACAATCTACACCTAACACGCCTAATCTATGAACGATCAAAACAGTAAAAGACTTTTCTACGGCAGTTGTTTTGCCTTGATAACAACAGCTTTCTCCTTTAGTATACGTGCCGGAATTTTGCCTCAGCTCGGTACCACATTTAATTTGTCGGCAACACAACTTGGTTTCATTAACCAGATGTGGTTTCTGGGATTCCCGATCTCCATGGTTGTTGGAGGAATTTTTTATACGAGTATTGGACCTAAGCGGATTATGATGTTTGCTTTCGTGGCCCATACTATTGGAATTATCATGACGATTTATTCCGGAGGATATGTGGGACTTCTGATCTCTACGCTCTTTATTGGTTTAGGCAATGGTTGTACGGAGGCCGCATGTAATCCGATGATCGCCTCGGCATACAGTGGAAAACTGATGAACACATTATTGAACAGGTTTCACATGTGGTTCCCTGGCGGAATTGTGCTTGGAAGCTTGATCTCTCTGTTCATGACCAACATGAACCTCGGATGGGAAACCCAAATGTGGATTATCCTGATCCCAACGTTAGCCTACGCATATCTCTTCTATGGATTAACATTTCCAGAGCCGAGGAAGGAAAGTGCTTCACTTGCCGTTAACCTCAAAGCAATGGCATCACCGTTGTTCATTTACATCTGCGTGTGCATGACGCTAACTGCCATTTCAGAATTTGGTCCGACACAATGGGCGCAACTTATACTTGCAAAGAGTGGTGCGGAACCAATGGTAATCCTCGCGCTCATTACAGGACTGATGGCAGTGGGAAGATATTTTGGTGGCGAGTTTGTTCACAAATTTGACCAGACCGGAGTTTTACTTGGCTCTGCTATTTTTACTGCGCTCGGAATTTTCTTATTGAGCACACAGACCGGTGCCATGGCGTATGTTGCCGCTATTTTCTTTGCCATGGGCGTATGTTATTTCTGGCCGAATATGCTGGGGTTCACAGCTGAAAAAATACCATTGAGTGGTGCTATTGGAATGTCAGTTGTAGGAGCATTTGGAATGTTCTCAACTTCAATCTGGCAGCCCATTATCGGAAGCTGGATCGACAGCGCAAGAGAAGAGGCTTCAGCAGGTCTTCAAGGTGATGCACTCGAATTAGCAGCAGGTCAGGCGACACTTCAGCGGATGATGATTTTTCCGTTGTTGCTCATCGTGTTGTTTGTTATTCTTTTTGTTTGGGTTCGAAAAAGAAAAGCGAACGCTGTTGCGGCGTAAGCAAATTGCATTCATAAAAGAAAACCCGGACATACAGCCCGGGTTTTTTATTTTTCGGTTTTGGTAAAAATTTAGTTGTCGTTTGACTTTGTTCCTTCAGATGCGGAAACTTCACCAAGCTCACCTTTTTCTGCTTTCTTCTTTAGTTTATCATTAGCAAAAATTGCAACCTCTACCCTACGGTTTTGTTGACGACCATAATCGGTGTTATTATCAGCAACGGGTTGATCAGGTCCGTATCCCTTGTTAGTGATCCTTTTTGAATTAATACCAAGCGATTCAAGATATTCTGAAACAGATTCTGCCCTATCATCGGATAACTTCATATTGTGCTCATGTGTTCCGGTAATATCCGTGTGGCCTTCTATTAAAATATTTGTGTCTTTATATTTTTGAAGTGTCTTCGCGAGATCCTGAAGGTTTGTCTTTGATGCTTCTGTGACCGTGGATGAGTTTGTCGCAAATTGAATTCCTTCGCGAAACGTAATTTTTATTCCCTCACCTACACGTTCGATTTCAGCGCCTTCGAGATCTTTCTTTAATTCTTCAGCTTGCTTATCCATATAACGGCCAATGCCATAGCCTGCCGCTCCACCTACTACGGCGCCGAGAATGGCTCCCATAGCAGTATTGCCCGCGGCCTTACCAATTGCTGCTCCAGCCGCTGCACCTCCAGCTGCTCCGATATATGTTCCCTTTTGGGATTTACTCATGTTTTTACAAGCGCCTAATAATAAGCATATTGCAAGAAAGAAGGACAAGATCCTTAAAGGTCGATTCGATGTTTGTTTCATAAAAACTCTGTTTTGTTCATTAGTTCTTTTAATAAAAAACATGCCGCTGACAGTTTCCACACGAAGCAGCCGCATGAAACAATAAACAAGTGAAAGCTCTACTAATATTTCTGCTTGGAATTTTAATCCTAAACGCAATGGGACAAACAAAAAGATTTTTAGCATTGGGAGATTCCTACACGATAGGAGAAAGCGTTCTTGAACAGCACCGTTGGCCGGTTCAGTTGGTAGAACAGCTAAATAAGAAAGGTTACCAATTTCAATCTCCAAAAATTATTGCGACTACTGGCTGGCGCACTGATGATTTAAAACGCGCAATCATTGCTGCTAACTTGGATAAAAATTACGACCTAGTATCACTGTTGATTGGTGTCAATAATCAATATCAAGGCAAGAGCGCTGAAGCTTATGAACCTGAGTTCGAAGAATTATTGCAGCTGGCCATTTCATTTGCTGGTGGTGATAAAACAAAAGTATTTATAGTCTCAATTCCTGATTATGGATTTACGTCATTTGGAAAAGATAAACAATCTAAGATCTCTGCAGAGCTGGATGAATTCAATCGCATCAACAAATCGGTTGCTCAGAAATTGGGTATAACATATTTTAACATTACCGATATTTCTCGCAAAGGGTTTGATGATCCTGAATTGGTAGCGATCGATAATTTACACCCGTCAGGAAAACAATATTCGCAATGGGTAGAAGTAATTTCGCGAGGATTGATGTTGAAGTAAATAAAAAATACTTATCGGTTATCATTCGGGCAACGAAACGAATTGTTTTACCAGCCGCGTTCTCGATCCAAAGATTTTTTTAAGATCAACAGTATTGATCAGTTTTTAGAGAAATTCTGAATTCAAAATTAGGGTTGATAAATAATTTCCGAACAAGAAATCACAACTCGGACAAATCAGGTCTCATTCGAATAAATACTGGTTCACGAAACATTTTATCCGGCGTCAACTTGGAGTAACTCACTTCCGCGATCAATTTTGGCTCAAGCCACGTACTAGTCTTCCGATCGAATAACTCACCAATAACCGTTATCGACTTCAAAACCTTAACTGCCTTTATAGACTTGTGAATCTCTTTTATCGTAGCATCATCAAAACCAGTTCCTACTTTACCACGATAATGAAGCTCTTCGCCTTTTTTTTCGGCTATATGCAATGCTCCAAAAGTTTGTCCGCGATCACCCTTCCCTTCCGTGAATCCGACAATTATAACTTCGCAGCTCTGGCGTACTTTGACCTTCATCCAGCAATCGCTCCGTCTACCTGGCAAATATTTACTGTCTTTTTTCTTCGCCATTATCCCTTCCAGCCCATGTTCACGAGCAGCCTCGAACAAGGCATCACCGTCCTCAACTGGTTCACTCAAACGATAGGGCGTGTCGAAGCGAATAACGTCTCTAAGCCATTCTTTGCGTTTCGTCAGAGGCTCATTCACCAATGATCTTCCATCAAGATAAAGGCAATCAAAAACATAAACGAAACACGGAGCTGTCTTGGATAATTTTAGAATATTCGATTCACCTCGCGTCATTAAACGATTGATCACTTTTTTAAACATTGGTTTGCCGTCACCATCAAGCGAGACAATCTCGGCATCAAACAATGCCGTTGTCGCACGAAACGCTTTTTCCCCGTCATGTAATTCGGGAAACTGCGATGTCACATCGTTTTCATTCCTCGTGTGGATCGAGAGCTTGCCCTCTTCGTATGCAATCAGTGCCCGAATTCCATCCCATTTTAATTCAAACAAATAATCATCACCTTTCGGGGGGCGCTCTGTTGTTTCCGACAACATTGGTTCAACAAATTTATTCAGCCAATCAACTTGCGGCTGATCTACGCGCTCCAGCAAATATTCGCGCTCCTTGGTTTTGTGCATTCGATATTCGCCAGTCATCTCTTTGCTATTTAGTCGAAAATAGAAACCATCTTTTTTTTCTTTAGTGATTTGATATTTTCCCAAGGCATAGATCCACATTTCGCCTGCACCGTATTGGCCTTTCGGAATCTTTCCATCAAATTTCAGATATTCCATTGGGTGGTCTTCTGTTTGAACGGCCAGTCTTTTCACGCCAGGTCTTGGTGGCAACCCGCGCGGCACCGCCCACGATTTTAGCACTCCATCCTGTTCAAGTCGCAAATCATAATGCAAGTGTGAGGCGTGATGGCGATGTACAACAAAATTATTATTTCCTCCCGGGATCAGTTTTGCTTCAGGCTCCGGCGTCTTTTCAAAATCTCTTTTCTGTTGATACGTTTCGAGTTGCTCCGGCGTTTTATGTTTTTTATTGGGTGGTAATTTTTTTGCTACGGCAACGGCCTTTTTCCGATGCGTGTGTAGCTCGATTGCATAGGCACCCATTCCCTCCCAAGCGTCACCATCGGCAAGCACTTTTTCCACGGCAGTGTAAATATTGAACTCAGAAGGACTCGAAAGTTTTTGCAGTTCATCCCATGTCAATGGCATTGATACAGGCGCACCTACACGGCCGCGCAAACTGTACGGCGACACAATACTTTGACCGGAACGAATTCGATAAATATCAACCAACACACGGCCTTTACGCGCATCCTTTTTGATATGAAGTGTTGTCTCATTCGGTTTGCGTTCAACGAATGGCAGGGCTATTTGCTGCGCTGCTTCAAAAACTTCGCTGAATGTATTCAGCGGTTCAAGAGGACAACAGATGTGAATTCCCTTGCCACCAGTTGTCTTTACAAAGGTGGTGTAGCCGAAAGTCTCTATGTGTTTCTTCAAGTCAAGTGCAATCGGAATTATTTTTCGAAAGTCATAACCTTCCGGTGGATCAAGATCAAACACCATGTAATCCGG
>CBQWHS010000063.1:0-11157 GCA_967728665.1 uncultured Chryseosolibacter sp.
CTTTTTGTTGACTAAGATTGTCAAACTACAACGGCACGTCAGTTTTTACTTACGTGTTCTTTGCTTCGCCAAAGAACAGTAACAAAAGAAAGGCGAGATCTAAAATAATGCTGCCTTACACACCTGCGGGAGCACGCCCGCATTTAGATCGGCCATCGCGCGCGTTCGATTTACGATTGTGAAATTTGAAAGAGTCCAAAATTCAACTACCATCATCCCATTATTTCCTTGCGAACTTATCCTCTAACACTTTCATAAAGTAGCCGCCTACAACGCTGCGTGCCTGAAAACCCACCATCTTACCGGTTTTCGTTTCATGCCAATCGCTTATCGGAACTCGCGAAGCTGTCTCAGTCGCGTATTTGAACATTGGATTGATGAGCGCTTCAAAAGCCTTCTTTTCACTCGCCATCACCGATGTCCATACAACCCAGTCTGATTTTGTATACGTTGCCCGGCTATCAAGCGGCAAACCGAATTCGTTTTGCTTCGTCAAATAGTATTTTATTTCTGTATCAAAAACCTGTTTGGGAAAATAATTCAGGTTCATCACTTTGTCCCAGACGAGATTATATTTCTGGCTCCACGTTCCTTTCTTGTCAAACGTTAATGCGTAGTGATCGCCATCGTTTGCCATGTCCATCCATTTCTTCACAAACTCTTTGGCCAGGGCATCATACTTCTGCCAGGTTTCCG
Organism: uncultured Chryseosolibacter sp.; assembly: GCA_967728665.1. GTDB lineage: Bacteria > Bacteroidota > Bacteroidia > Cytophagales > Cyclobacteriaceae > Chryseosolibacter. The sequence continues at coordinate 697 of CBQWHS010000063.1, forward strand.
TTTCGCCAGATTGTTTGGCTAGCTGCGCATACGTTTCAATTGCTACAATGGCTTTCGCTGACAAGTTGATGTTGCGGGCCAGGTGTCCTGCAAAATCATCCGTACATAATTGGTTCGCCGGATCGAAACCTTCTTTTGAAATGAAGTCCGCCCAAACCTTCATCACTGGCCAATGTCGCTTTGCATAGTCGAGTTTTCCTTCTGCTCTACATATCGCTGCAGTGAGTATCATCATGTTTCCACATTCTTCTACAGGCATGTCTTCACCATACGTCTGACCATTGGCCAAAGGATATGTACCGAGATCATGAGCCGGAAACGACTTCTTCCAACGGCCACTTTCGCTGTAATAAAAAATACCGTTAAGCATTCCCTTCATGAGTTCGGGATTGTAAGCCAAAAACAACGGAGCCGATGGATACGTTACGTCAACGGTGTTGATCGATCCATTGCTGAAATTCTCCTTCGACAAAAACAGGATCTCCCCTTCCGGACTTTTCACCAGCTTATGTGCAGCAATACACTGGCGATAGGCCAGCTCACAAAGTTTTGCATACTTCTCGCCTCCTGCTTTAAAGGCATCATTGTAAATCTGCTTGTTTATGTTTTCACACTTGGCCACGACTGCTTTATACTCTTGTGCTGCCAGCGAAAGTTGTTGTTCGATGGTGTTGCTTTCGGTTTGCTTCCACCAGGGTTTCAGGTTCGTTCCAAAGTACTGAATAGTATAAAGATCGTCGTAGCCGAGCATGATCACTTGCTCTTTGGCGGTGGCACCTACTTTACCCATATCGATTGATGTGCTCAGCGTTAATCGTTTTCCTTTCAACACATCTGCACTCGCCTTTTGGAATGGTGCGATGCCTGTATTGACTGACTGCGTTATCGAGTTGCCTGACTGCGCAGCCATGTACATATAGCCCCAATCAATCCGAAGATCATCTCCTCGCTTCTTCAACACAGGCTGCTCCGTTGTTCCGGCTTTCAAAATCGTTAAGTTGCCTGACTGATATTTTGATGCAACCACTTCTTCCGCTCCTGTGTTCGTGGCTATGTTAGTGGATGCCCCGAAATACAAATCAACTTGGTGTGTCTTTCCGTCATTTGATTTAATGCTCGCGCTGATGTATGAGACCGGTCTTGCGAGAATGTCAAGTTCATTGATGAGCAAGGGAGATGTGAAGGTGAGCGCCAGATCGGATTTACCACAGACGAAATTGTAGATGGTTTGCGTAGCGTTTAGCATAACACTTTTCTGCTGTGCCAGTTTAATGTTGGCGGGTTCATCCGGTGGTAACTTTTCAACAATGCCTAAGTCCAAAATACCCGGACCGCCCGTGTTCTCTACATGAATCGCCACGACATTCTTTCCTTTTTTGAGTTTTGATTTTGCTTCATCCGTTAACGGCAACAATTTGAATCCACCTGCGCAACACGTGGCCTCATAAATTAAGCTCCCGTTCAGATACACCTGGATATTATCATCATACTTCAGCTTTAGCAGCAGATTACGAGTGTTGACTTCATTCAGCATGAATTGGCGTCGCACCCAGATGTCTCTACTCGTCCACTGCGTTTTCATCCCGTCTACGCTTCCGAACGGACCACGGCCAGTGTTCCATTCACGCGCATCATAATTTTCATTTTGCCAATTGGAAGCGGGTTCTGTTTCGGTGTATTTACACTCGTAGTCGGCTTCATCTCCCGCAGCCAGGATGTTTTTAAAGATGTCTGGTTTACTTCCCATGAAGCGGTAAACATCGCCATCCACTTTTATGTAGCCAGTCAGCGAATGCGAAGTTCCCGTCCAGTGTTGTGTGGGCGAAGTGTTTAGTTCGTCTGTATTCGACCAGATACTAAAGTAGGGATCGTGCGTGATCAGTGGGTAAGCGGGAGCTTTCGTGGTTTGGCCAAAAGCCCCTGAGACCACTACGGTGATCAGAATCACTAGAAATCTCAATTTCATTGACGGTGGTTGGAAAAGTGTTTTCATAGGAGTGATAAAGATAAACGAGGATTGCTCAGTCGTGCAATGGGTAATTGGATGATTGGTAATTGGATACTGGATAATTAGCCGCATGGCTCAGAAATTTTTTTCTGTATTCTACTCTTCAATCATTGCTCAATCCTGAGCACGGCCTTGCGCATAGTAGTATTGAAGAGGAAGGACAAAATTGTTTTCACAACCAAGCGTTTCTATATAAGATACATTTTTAATGCTGTCTTTTCCAGACCTGCGAACGGTAGAACGGGCCAAGATATCCGCGTACTTTCAGTGTATCCGGGTCGATCAACCAAAGAGACGATGCATACACGTTACCGTTTCCAGGATCGAGTATTTTTCCTTCTACCCATTTATCTCCTTCCTTTTTAAAACCCCAAATGATTTTCATTCCGACTACCTTCGAGTTTTTCAACGTGTCATCACACTCCGTGCAGACGGGATCACTTCCTTCATGGGGGAGCATGTAGATTTTACGAATAAACCCTTTTAATTCTCCGTTTACATTCTTGATTTCAACTATTGATTTTATTTTGTTCCAATGGTCATCAATTGTTTGCCATATCCCGATCGGAGATTTATCATCAGAAGTTCCTTCACGCTTCCACGTTTGCGTACGATAAAATAATTCGAGAGGTCCTGCATAGCCTCTGACCTGTAAAGTATTTGCATTCTCCATCCAGAGCTTGCTTGAATAAATTTCACCGCTTGCCGGATCAAGAATTTTTCCTGATTCCCATGAATCACCATTCAGTTTAAATCCCCAAAGGAAATTCATTCCAACAACCTTTTTGTTGTTCCGTTCTCCAGTACATTTAGTGCATATGGGATCTTCTCCTTGAAAGGGTTCCAACAAAACTTGTGACACTTTACCTTCGATAGAATTTCCTGATCGTACAATTTCTATCACAGATAATGGAGAACCTGTTTGTTCATTATAGGTGGTCCACCTTCCTTCCACAGATTGACCAACAAGAGTCATTGAACTCAACAGGAATACGATTGTAGCTGCTATCGATTTATTGTTTTTTATTTTTAGCGCACAAGCCTTTGGTCGTGACTTAACCTCCTCAAAAGCTTCGTGATATTTACAGTCTTCAGTTTTCATCAATTTGTCCCACCAGGTAAAGTATAGTCCGTAGTTACTGTGAAAGTGTTCGTGGTGCATGTTGTGGTGAGTGACGGCTGTGTTCCAATTCAACCATTTATTTTTTGTGAAACCTTTTGGCAGAATTTCAAATCCCAAATGACCGATGACATTTCGAATGATCATGTATGCCAGAAACACAAATGCAGTAAGCGGATGCAGCGGTAAACTGAAAACCAGGATAGGCATCACCAACGCTTGAATAAATGCCTCCCAGGGGTGAAACGAATATGCTGCCCAGGGCGAAGGATTGGCTGATTCATGATGGACTCGATGCACGTGCCTGAATAATTTTTTATGGTGCATGAGGCGGTGTGTCCAGTAGAAATAAAAGTCATGGAACACAATAGCAATGACCAAGCTGGCAATTAAATATGCAATACCATAGTCGGTTACGTTATGGTAGATTTTAGTAAGCCCTGCATGTTCTGCAGAATAAATTCCAAAACCTACCAGGGAAAAAATAACTACCGTACTCATGGAGTATGCAAACTCCTTCCAAAGCTGCCCCGACTTTGGCATCGTGCGTTGAATGAAGAGGTGCATCAGCGCATTTTTGGCAATCACCCAAAAGATCAGGAATGCCAGGCTGGCGGGGATGAGATATCGCAAGAGATCAAACAAATAGATGCTCGGCCATACATCAATAAAATTTTTCGCTTCCATAGTTTTAAAATTATGGGGCGAACCTATGGCTGTCGTTAAAAAGAGTCTCTCTGATACTGAAAAATGCTTGCTGATTTCAAAATCAGTATGAAAAAGGTCAGCTAAGCTGGCTCTTTCGATAAGCCGTTGGCGTGGTTCCTTTCAAATCTTTGAATGCCTTGTTGAAGGGGCCAATGGACTGATAACCCAAATCATAGGCAATCTCGAGGATTGTTTTTCTGCTTTGAGCCGGATCAGAAAGAGTGTCGCAGGCTTCGTTTACGCGGTACTGATTCAGAAAGTCATTAAAATTCCGGAATCCTAGTTGGCCATTAATCAATCGTCTTAGCCGGTATTCTTGTTCGTTCATCAGTTCTGCCAACTGACCAATGGCAAGTCCTTCTTTTTTGTACACCCTTTGATGTTCCATCAAAGTTTGAAGTTTTGCACTTAACAGGGGATCATCAACTGTGGATGTTTTGAGTTTCGGAATTTCCTTAAAGAAAAATCCTGGCCGTATGCCAAAAGTGCTTAACAGAAAGAAGAGTGTGATTGCGAAAATAGATGATCGCTGAAGAACCTGCAGAACAGCGATCGTTTGCTGATCGATAGAAATAATCTCAACGATTAACGTTACTCCTATTAACGCAGCTGTGATCACAAGAAAAATATTTCGAAAGCGAATTCGCTCATCGACAAGGTCACCTCGTTTGGTTCTCAATGCTGTGTACAGACCTGCCAACACAAATCCGAGAGACGCAAGTCGCGCAACCACAGCCGATAGCTGACCAAACGCTGATCCAGGAATCATGTTGTCCAAAAAGAAATTCAGATGTGGAATGATTAAGACCAGAAACCAAATCAACAGGGACGCACGAAACCGGAAATCATCTTCAAAGATTGCGCGAGACAACAACCAGAACAGAACCGGAATACAAATCGCACCAATAGAGACAACGATCCGAAGAAGCAGTGTTGATTGGATAGCGTCAGACTCCACTATCAGATAGCAAAAAATACTTAGTGCAAACCCGAAACCTGTCCATGTATTGAGTCCGCTTCTAGAATGCCTGGCAAGCAGGATACACACTAATAGTAATAACGTGGCAGTGGCGATCTGTAAAATAAGATTGATCTGGGTCATCCTGAATCCTTCAATATTTCCATAAAAATAAGCGTTTTGGGTAGTTCTTGAAACCGAATAAATAATTACTCAAGTATTCAATATAGTTATTGAATAGATTGCTATATTTGGTTTATGGACCGCAACAAACATCCCTCGACTTGAAATAATAAGACTATGAAAACACTTTTGATTTCTGCTTTCCTATTTTGTGCAAACCTTGTTTTCTCCCAGGAGAAAGCTCAATCTCTTGGCAAAATCATAATTGACAACCCTCAGGTTAAAGTAACTGAAATCGTGAGTCAGCCGGGTAAGGACATGTGCGGTTTAGGCAAACATTCTCACCCTGCTCATCTGACAGTGATGCTATCGGATGCTACCGTGACGGTCACCACGCCCACTGGAAAAGTGATGACACAGAAAGTTCCCGCAGGTACAACGTTTTGGAGCGAGGCTGAAACACATACTGTCATTAATAGTGGTAGCGCCACTTCCAAAATGCAGATTATCGAATACAAAAAACCCAAGTGATGAACTTCAACAGCGTGCTACGTCCAGTATTTCAAAACAGGACATTTGGAAATATTCTGCTTCAAGTGTTTTTGATTTTTATTGGTGTGCTTGCAGCGCTGGCTGTAGAAAACTTTAAAAGTTCACTTTCTGACAGACAACGTGAAAAGGAATACCTGTTAGCTTTTCGCGAAGCGTTAACTTCGGATACTGCAAGTGTTAATCGCGAGTTGGTAAGGTGTCATGAAAAATTGATGGCCAGCAAAGAGATGCTTGCGCTCGTTACAACTAAGAGGTCTGTCTCGCTTGAAACTTTTGATGCATTGTCCACGTCGATTATCATGCTCATTCATCCCATCTACAATTTTGCCATCTATGAGGATCTAAAATCTTCCAGTAACCTTCGATTGATTACAAACTCATCATTACGAACGGCAATCATTTTGCACTACACTCAGTTGAATGACGTTACACAAATTGAGTTGCCTATGGAATTGCGGATCTCCTATAATCAGGCCTTTACCGATCAGCTCGAATATGAGGAGTTTACTTTCGAAAAAGAATTTAACCCCGAACTCATTATTGGTCGCATCCGAAAGGACGAACAAGCACAACTTTATTTAAAGCGATTGCAAAAAGATGTTACCACTATCCGGAATAATCTTTTGCATTCAATACTTCCAAGAAGCCTAGATCTTCTTGACAAGGTCAATGAAGAAATAAATAACCGATATTAACTCATTCAACTAAAAACTACTATATGAATCCAAATCAAGCTTTATGGGAAAAAGGCGACTTCACACGAATAGCCGAAACTATGCGCGAAAGCGGTGCAGCATTAGTCGGGAAACTAGGCATAACAAAAGGTCTCAAGGTACTTGACCTCGGATGTGGTGACGGCACAACTGCAATACCTGCTGCTAAATTGGGAGCAGATGTGCAAGGTGTTGACATCGCGCGGAATCTTGTTGAGGCAGGAAATGCGAGAGCAAAAAAAGAAAAGCTTTCTAACTGCAAATTCAGCGAAGGTGACGCAACCAATTTGTCTATGCTGTCTGATAAAACATTTGACTTAGTGATCAGCATATTCGGAGCAATGTTCGCGCCTAAACCACTTGACGTTGCCAAGGAAATGGTTCGCGTGACTCGACCGGGTGGCCGAATTATTATGGGCAATTGGATACCAGGAGATCCAACTCTTGTTGCTCAAATATTAAAAATAAGTTCTGCGTACACTCCACCTCCACCAGAAGGTTTTGTAAGTCCGATGTTATGGGGAGTAGAAAGCGAGGTAATTGCCCGCTTCGGTGCTGCCGGAGTACCATCTCAGAATATCTCCTTTACCAAGGAAACTTTCACGTTCAATGGACCCTTCTCGCCAAAGGAGCTTGTCGCCAGGTTTAAAAATTATTATGGCCCAACGATGAATGCCTTCGAGGCTGCGGAGAAAAACGGAAAGGCGAGTGAGCTCCAACGTGAGTTGGAAGATTTGTTCAATCGCCAAAACACAAGCCAGGATCAAAATTCAGTGTCTATCCCTGCAACGTTTTTAAAAGTGACGGTGAAAGTTTGATCCTGACTCACAAGAAAAAATATAACAATGAATAAAAGAGAATTTAAGAATAAGGTCTACACGGAGCTTGCAACGATTACAAAAGCGCTCGCAAACCCTCACCGACTTGAGATAATTGAGTTGCTTGCTCAAGGAGACTATTCAGTTGAACAAATTTCTCTACAAACGGATCTTTCCATTGCCAATGCGTCTCAACATTTACAGGTGCTCAAGGCTGCACAATTGGTCGATGTGACTCGAAATGGAAACTTCATTTACTATAAGCTGGCAAATAACAATGTCTTCAAGGCATGGAAAGCCCTTCGAGAACTTGGCGTAGAACGGATTGCTTCAATAGAAAAACTCATCAAGGATTTTCGTAAGTCAAAATCAGATTCAGTAACGATTCATCAATTAAGGAAGAAACTGAAGGACGGAAAGATCACCATCATTGACGTTCGTCCCGAAAACGAATTCAATGCCGGCCACATAGCGAATGCAGTTTCAATTCCGATTGACGAGTTGCAAGGACGATTAAAGGAATTGCCAAAACGAAATGAGATCATCGCCTACTGCAGAGGCCCGTTCTGTGTTTACGCTGACGAAGCAGTCGCTCTTTTAAATAAGGCTGGCTATAAGGCCACGCGCCTGGAAGAGGGTTTTCCTGATTGGGCATCAATGGACTTGCCAGTTGAATCAAATTAAACCTTTATGGAAGAAACGATCATTTCAGTTGAAAAGCTGCAAGAGAAGTTAAATAACCATGAGAATGTTTTCATTCTCGATGTCAGACCAATAGATCAACGAAATGAATGGCACATTCCAGAAAGTGCTCATGTCGATGCTTATAAAAGACTGAATGCCGGAGACAACTCTGTTCTCGATGAAGTTGAGATACCGGAAAACGCAACGGTCGTAACAGTGTGCGCAGCCGGTCGAACAAGTTTGATAGCTTCCAAGGCGCTGCAAGAAAAAGGGATTAATGCCTATTCACTTCAAGGAGGAATGAAGGCATGGAACTTCGCATGGAATATAGCAGAGCTTACTCTGAAAGACGTTAAGATTATTCAAGTTAGGCGATCCTCGAAAGGCTGTCTGTCCTATGTCATCGGCTCGGGTGAGGAAGCAATCGTTATTGACGCTGCCCTTGATCCGAAGATCTACATTGATCTTGCACAATCAAATGGTTGGTCGATCAAGTATGTAGCAGATACGCATATTCATGCGGACTTCATTTCACGCTCCAGGGAATTGGCGAACGTGACAATGGCTAAACATCTGCTTATCGAAGCAGCAAAAGTTAATTTTTCGTTTACACCTGTTGCTGATCGTGAGCAAATAAAAGTAGGAAGTGCGAGAATTGAAATCATGCATACACCAGGACATACGCTAGAAAGCACATCCTTTAAATTAGGTGACGATGCTTTGCTCACAGGAGACACACTTTTCGTTGATGGCGTTGGCAGACCTGATCTGAAAGCTGATCAAGATGAAGCAATCAAGAGATCGAAGCTTTTGTACAATTCCCTTCAAAAATTATTGAGGGTCAATTCCAAGACGTTGGTGCTTCCCGCGCACTTAGCTACCCCTGTTCCATTCAACGGAAAGTTGATCGCAGAAACTATCGGTAGTCTGAAAGAGAAACTGAACATGCTCAAGTTATCGGAAGATGAATTTGTAAATTACACGACTTCACGAATTCCACCAACTCCTCCGAACTACTTGACAATCGCAAGCCTAAACAAGCAAGGCTCGTATGATGGTTATGTACCTGCTGATCTTGAAGCCGGTGCGAATCGTTGTGCAATTGCTTAACTAATTTTTATGGAAGTACGTCTCGGGCTAAAAGAGAACTGGAAACAATTCACTTTACTGGTGATAGTAAATGCCTTTGTCGGTGGTATGATCGGATTGGAGCGTACCATCATTCCACAAATTGCAGAAGTGGATTTTGGTCTCGCAGCAAAGACAGCTATCCTATCGTTCATTGTTGTGTTTGGGCTGGCGAAAGCCTTCACTAACTATTACACAGGAGTGTTGGCTAATCGCTTCGGCAGAAAGAACTTGTTGGTTGCAGGTTGGATACTTGCGTTGCCAGTGCCGATTCTTCTGATCTACGCGCCAAATTGGAATTGGATAATTGCGGCTAATATTTTTCTTGGAGTAAGTCAGGGGCTCACATGGTCAAGTACCGTTGTGATGAAGATTGATTTGGTAGGCGAGAAAGAGCGAGGCTTTGCTATGGGGCTTAATGAATCTGCCGGATATTTCGCTCTAGCTGTCACTGCTTTTTTGACGGGATGGATCGCCAGCAATTATGGACTTCGCCCTTATCCCTTTTATATAGGAATAGCATTGGGAATTGTTGGATTGCTCATGAGTTGGCTGTTGATAAGGGACACACATCATCATGTAAAACTCGAATCAGCTTCCAGTACAATTCCATTATTGAAGAATATTTTTTGGGATACCACATGGAAGCATAACAACCTGGGTTCGATTACACAAGCTGGTTTGGTTAACAACCTCAATGATGGAATGGTCTGGGGATTATTTCCACTACTACTTGTCTCAAGGGGTTTTGATCTACACGAGACTGGAATCATTGTCGGCACCTATCCGGCAGTGTGGAGTCTTTCCCAACTTTACACGGGAAAGCTTGCCGACAAATATTGTAAGAAGACATTGATGTTCCTTGGAATGTTCGTGCAAGGCATTGCCTTACTTGGAATGATCCGGGCAAATACGTTTTCTTCGTTCATTGCACTATCATCGTTACTTGGTATTGGCACTGCCATGGTTTATCCAACATTCCTTGCGGCTATTTCTGACTATACACATCCGGATCAACGACCTAAGAGCATCGGTATATTTCGCCTATGGCGCGACCTTGGTTATGCACTCGGTGCGATTCTCACGGGACTGATCGCAGACAGTTTTGGATTGGTAGCTCCTATTCTTGTCATTGGCTTACTTACCATCCTTTCATCACTGATCGTAAAATTCAGGATGAGCTGTGAGAATAAAATTGATAAAGCTCCCACTCAAAATACCTTGCAGTCGCTACTTAAACAAAAAAGATATGGAAACGAAGACTTCATTCATTTCTCCAGCTTGCAGAAGACGCCTGCATGTTCAAGGGTATGAAAATTTTTCAGACAAAGAGCTAAATGATTACAAGTTTGGAATCAGGTTCGCTTATGCTTGTTGCATCACGCTTGTGGCGTTTGGTGTTTTCTTTCAAAGCATATCAATATTAGCGATCGCGGCTATCATTGCGTTTGCTGGTGCATTTCCTCCGTACCACCCTTTCGACTACTTATACAATTATGGAGTTCGTCATTTACTTGGTAAACCGAAAATCCCGCCAAGAACGAAACAGGGAAGATTTGCATGCGGTATTGCTTCTGTTTGGCTTGCGACCACTATCTATCTCTTTTACAATGATTATGCAGTCGCGGGAAATATACTTGCCATTACAC
>CBQWHS010000064.1:0-11156 GCA_967728665.1 uncultured Chryseosolibacter sp.
CTCAATTTTGAAATATCTTTTTGTTTGTTTCTTTGTCAGCACCATGGTGTAAGGTTCTTTCAAAGCCGTTACTCTTTCTCCTGTTATCAATGGAAAAGAGAAGACTCGCAAAAAGTTTTCATCCACAAAATGACATTCTCCACCTTTACTATAGCTTTCATTTACACGAATATTCAAATCGCCACCAGGCATTATTCTCGAAAACATTTCAATTTCCGGATAATCTTTCGCTAACGTTGGTCCGATGGTGGGGTACGTAATGGTTCCATGCTGAATCAATTTTCCGTTTTGAAAACGATCATTTGTGACACGATAGATGCGATCATATTTATCGTGGAATTTATCATAACTCAATTCAAAACTCACAAATTGAAAAATGAACATGCAAACGCAAAGGCCAATGGCCAGGCCGATAATGTTTATTCCGGAAAAAACTTTATTCTTCTTCAAATTTCTGAAGGCGATGGTAAAATAGTTTCTGAACATAATAGTGTTAATGAGTTGGATAGAAATACGATTTCGAAAAATTATTGACGGCCTAAAAAAACCAAGTACATTGATGATCATCCTGCGACTGGCAACGGATTGTCCAAATTCCTCCCTTTCGTTTTCAAATTTCTCCAGAACATCACCTTCAATTCCTTCATACAAAGACGGAGGACAAAACCATTTTAAAAATCTTAATGCAGCTCGCTGTGAAATCATGATCCAAAAGTAATTGCGGAGGTTAGCAGTAAAACTGTTAAGAATGTCGGTTTTAGTTTATCAGCTGAATTTCAACTGCGGAATTAATTTCCAAAGATCCATACGTGTTTCTTTTACAGCACGAAGCATCGCCAGCCCGGCATTTGTGACAGTAAAAATTCTTTTTCTTCTGCCGCCTCTCGCATTTGTTGCGCCACCCATTTTAGATTTTACATAGCCCTTGTCTTCAAGGCGATAAAGCGTGACATGCACGGCACTTAAATTTACTCTTCTTCCAACCCGTTCCCATATTTCTGAAACGATCGCATTTCCATAAGCATCCGATTGAAGTATACCGACCATTGTCAATACCAGTTCCTCAAATTCGCCCAGATATTCCTTATTCATTTGTATATGTTTTGTATGACTAATATAGGATTACTTAATCATTTGTAAAACAAATGACGTGTTCAAATTGTTGGTTGCCTGTTATGTTACTGTGAACCAACTATATACAGCAATAGAGAATGAGAAAAAAATTTCGCTTATCGTGGATATATACCAACAATCGTGAAAATCGCAAAGAGGCAAACGAAAATTGAAAGCATGTCGTTAGGTTGCCATCGCAAATCAAGAATGTCGAACGAAAAATGTGAGCCGTATGAGAAGTTGAAGAGTGTTGTACCTGATTGTCTATAAGTGTTTTTTTCTTTCTAACTAATTTTTTAATCGCCTAAACCTGGGCTCAAACAAAATAATGATGACCATTCAAAAATCACCTATCTCTCTTAAGAAGTTATTTGTTATCGCTGCAGCGGTTTGTTCGCTCGCCAGTTGCCAAGAAGACGAATTGACCAATGTTTCTAAAACTGCTACTGAAGCTGCAGAACAGGTTGAATCAAATGTACCAAGCGTTACGATCACTGGAGCGAACACACAATTTGTGGAATCGGTTGATTGCAATTCTTGTTCCTTCGTAGTTGATGCTGCTAGCACTACCATCGATGGTAAAGAACTTGGCCTGAAGGCCGGCAGTATTATTTGCCTGAAGAGCGGAGTAAAATATCAAAATATTGATTTTGTAAATCTGGAAGGGACAACGGAAAGTCCGATCATCATCGGTAAGTGTAAATAATTTTTTTTATCCATAAACCCAATCACCTAATGAGGAAACTCACAAACCTCTGGCTGGCGAAGCTATGTCTTTTCGCGATTGTACTTTTCTTTTCGCAGTGCGCTGATGATGAAATTCTCCAGCTACATCCAGAAGATGATCCGGCAACGAAGGCTGCGAGCATCACCGACTGCGGTTGCACATATACAGTTCCCTCTAATACTTATCTGGTTGATGGCGCAACGCTCGGCATAAAACCGGGAGCAGTGATCTGTCTAAAGTATGGCAACACTTACAACAATATAGTTTTCAGAAATATAAAAGGCTCGTCGACCGCTCCGGTAACAATTAAGAATTGTGGAGGCATGGCGACATTGAATGCTACAGGAAGAACGTTCGGCATGAAAACAGAGAAAAGCCAATACTTCCGCATAACCGGAGGTACAGGAACTTCCTATGGAATCAAGATCATCGGAGGACATCAAAGTCTGCAGTTGATCAGTCTTAGCAGCGATTTTGAAATTGACCATGTTGAAATAGCAAACTCTGGCTTTGCAGGAATTATGGCAAAGACTGACCCAACGTGCGACAACGTTACCAATCGTGGATATTTCTATATGAGAAATATTTCTATCCACGACAATTACGTGCATGACACTGGTGGCGAGGGAATGTATCTCGGACATACGTTCTATTATAAAGGTGTAACGCTATCATGTGGAGTACGCTATCCACACACCATAGAAGGTCTAAAAGTGTTTCGAAACAGAATTAAAAATTCGGGATGGGAGTCAATTCAAATAGGCTCTACTACGAAAGGGCTTGAAGTGTACGAAAACCGGATTGAAAGCTACGGTGCCAAAAATGACTTATATCAAAATAATGCAGTGCAATTTGGTGAAGGATCTCCAGGCATATTCTATCGGAACTATATCAAAGGTGGAACTGGCCATGCACTAATCATCATGGGAAATGCTGACCACTTTGCCCACGACAACGTCATCATCAATGCTGGCAGTGATGGCATTTTTTGCGAGGAACGTGATGCACGTGGTGCTGGAATTCGACTCATCAACAATACCATTATCAAACCGAAAGGTAATGGCATCAGGTTATATACCGACTTTACTGCGAACTATGTTTATAATAATATCATAGTTGATCCAGGAAAATACTCAACCTACGTTTATCCCCGCACAGGAAACGATGCTTATGTTTACCTGTTAAGCAAGACGATGAATGTAAAACAGCTTAATAATTATAAAACACGCGATATTTACGGTTTAAAGTTTACCAATATTGCAGGTGACGATTATTCACTGTTAAGCTACTCTCCTGCTGTGAACAAAGGCTACAATATTTCCACATACAATATTCTGGTTGATTACAGGCTTCAGGCAAGACTGAAAGGTTCTGCATACGATATTGGTGCCAATGAATACTAGAAGATTATAGCGCAAATACCCGTTCGCTATGTAATGTTTTTACAACCGACCCGCTATACGCGGGTCGTTTTGTTTTCAATTTTTTAAAAAGGAAATTTTCTTTTCCAAACGGGCGGCAATTCTCTATTGCTGTAATTCCTCCCTATTTCACTTTCTTAACTCTGCTAAAGGCAGGGAGACGACCTTTCTTACATTGAACAACTGAAGCAGCCATTAGGCAAGATTTCTTCACTCAAATTCATTTTTTTTGCAGACACCTAACCCCCAGTCTGCATGAAGACATAATATATAATCTTTTTCCTTATTGTCGCCTGCTTTAATCCATTAGTTTCTCCGAGGTAAGCCTCCTCAAAAAATCAAAGCATAAACCCCACGTCTATGAAATTAAATTTTTTTAACGCCTCCACGAAATGCATTCTTTTTTCCATTGGTTTTCTCTCGCTGATGAATTGCGCAGATGATGCAAAAATGCTTGATCCAATAACATCCGCGACTTCGACTTCATTGGTTACATCTACGGCAACTGATTCCCAAGATTGCTCCTTGTGTACTTATGTCGTTCCATCGAATGCGTATGTTGTGGATGGTGCACTTCTCAACTTACAGCCCGGCAGCGTGATCGGTTTAAGCTCGACAGCTACATACAAAAATCTTGTCTTTAGAAATTTAAATGGAACCGCTGAAAATCCAATCATAATCCGAAACTGTGGAGGACAAGCACTGTTGAATTCCACAGGTCTTTCCTTTGGAATTAAAACAGAGAATAGTAAATTTTTCAAGATCACTGGTGGATCGACTGCGAAAGTTTACGGAATCAACATCCTCGGTGGACACATCGGAATGACAATGGAGAAGTTAAGTACCAACTTCGAGATCGATCATGTGGAAGTTTCGAATGTTGGTTTCGCCGGAATTATGGCGAAGACCGATCCAACCTGTGATGACGCAACGATCAGAGGAAACTTCGTCATGAAAAATGTTACGCTACATGATAATTATATTCACGATACCGGAGGTGAAGGATTTTATCTTGGAAGCTCATTCTATGAAGGCGGTTACAAGACTGATTGTGGCACTCGTTATCCTCACGAAATCTGGTACATCAAAGTCTACAATAACACGGTTAAGAATTCGGGTTGGGATGGATTGCAATTAGGTTGCGCGATAAAGGGTGCGAAAGTATATGGCAACACCATTGAAAATTATGGAACATTAAATACATATAACCAGCGAAGCGGAATCCAGATCGGTGAAGGCACAGGCGGATTGTGTTACGGCAATCTTGTAGACGGTGGCTCAGGAAATGGCATGACTGTGCTGGGCCTTGGCGATAATGTTATCTACAATAATGTGATTAACAATGCGGGAATTTACGGCATCTTTTGTGACGACCGTGTAACGCCGGGACCGGGTTTTAAATTCATAAACAACACGATCATCAGTCCTAAGGCAGATGGACTGCGAATATACGCAGACAACGTTCCAATGAACGTGATTGTCAACAACATCATTGTCAATCCTGGAACATATGCTTCATACGTTTATCCAAGAACCTCAGCTGATGCATTCGTGTATAAGCTTAGCAAATATGTAAATGTAGACATGTCGAATAATTTCTTTAATTCATCAGCGACCAGTCCACAGTTTGTCAGCGTAGATACGGATAATTACAGAATGGCGAGCACCTCGCCTGTGATTGATGCAGGGAAAGACATTTCAACGTACAGCATACTCACAGATTATTACAAAAAAGCTAGACTGCGTGGAGTGACCTATGATATCGGAGCTGTTGAGTATGGAAATTAAGAGATTGCAATTCCTCAACAGGCGCGATAATATGTAACATGCAAAAAGACCCTTTCATTTTTTGATGCACATTTTAACGCTCGTTCGATCAATCATTGCGTGGAATGTTGATTGACGAAAATGCACGCGATGTTACCTTTTACACAAGTTAATCAACAAGTGAATTGGCTCATTTTTATTTACAAATTCAAATTAAAGTACACGAATGACAACCTGTTGATTTGAAAGATTTTACCAGCGAATATTAACTTTCTTTTGTCGTTTAGTTAACAACAATTCGATCAAGCCTTTTACCAGCTGATCTATTTTTTAGTTCACTAATCAACAGAAGCAATGCGAAAATTCCTGTCATTATTTTTTTTAACTATTTCACTCATATTTATTTTATTCAGTTGCACAGACGAAACAATTGTAACTCCTGCAGTTGATGATCCCATGACAAGAGCTACTGCGGTGACTGATTGTGGTTGCAGTTACACCGTTCCTGAATCCACTTATCTCATTGATGGGAAAGTGTTGGGTATCAAACCAGGGAGTGTTATTTGCCTCAAGTCAACTAATTATTATAAAGACATATTATTCCGAAATATTGTCGGCACAGCAAGTGGACCGGTTATAATTAAAAATTGTGGTGGGCCGGTTGTTATTCACGGCACAGGAATGACCTTCGGTCTGAAGACAGAGAACAGCATATTTTTTAGAATTACAGGAGGAGATATTTCCGGCACTTATGGTATTTCAATTATTGGCGGTCATGTGGGTTTAACACTGGATAAGCTTAGCACCAATTTTACAATCGATCACCTTGAAGTTTCAAAAGTTGGCTTTGCTGGGATTATGGCAAAAACGGACCCTACCTGTGATAATGCTACCATTCGAGGTAATTTCACCATGGAGAATGTATTCTTTTACGACAACTATGTGCATGATACAGGAGGCGAAGGCTTTTATGTTGGCAATTCGTTTTATGATGTGGGAGTAAATACAGCCTGTGGAATCAGGTATCCACATGAAGTTCATAACGTAAAAATCTATAACAACGTGGTGAAGAACTCTGGATGGGAATCAATCCAACTTGGGTCAGCAACACAGGGAGCGCAGGTGTATAGCAATCGGGTAGAAAATTACGGAACAGAAAACGCCTACAATCAAAATAACGGAATTCAAATCGGCGTTGGTACCGGTGGATTGTGCTATAATAATTTCATTAAGAGCGGAACAGGAAATGGTCTGATTGTTCTTGGACTTGCAGACAATATCATTCACGATAATGTCATCGTTAATGCAGGGGCGGCTGGAATTTATTGTGATAACCGTTATAGTCCCGGCCCAGGATTTCAGTTCATCAACAACACAATTGTGAATCCGAAAACAGATGGAATAAGAATATATGCCGAATACAACTGGAACAATGTAGTGATCAACAACATCATTGCAAATCCTGGAGCATATAGCACTTACAAGTATCCTCGTACAGGTTATGACTCCTATGTTTATAAGCTCAGTAAATATGTGAAAGTGCAACTCAGTAATAATTATTTTACGCGATACGTAAGTGCAGTCAAGTTTGTAAATGCGACTGGCTATGATTTCAAACTTGCAAGCGGATCACCTGCTATCAATAAAGGCAAAAGCATTTCGACTTATAACATCAACCAGGATTTCTATAAAAGAAACCGGTTGTCTGGGAGTTACTATGATATTGGCGGGAGCGAGTATCAATACTAAACAGGAAACTTATAGGCCAAAGCTAAAAAGTAAAAAAAGCTGTGAACTCCCAAGTTCACAGCTCCTATCGGCTATCTTAATCTATTCGCATTTTAATGTTTGTGCGGGCTGGCTCCATGCCGTTTTAATTGCCTGGTAACTGATCGTGACAACGGCAATAGCCAGTGACACACAACCTGCAATGATAAAAACTCCGGGACCAATTTCGATACGGTATTCAAAAGTCGATAACCAATTCTTCATTAAATACCATGTGATCGGAATTGAGAGTGTCAGGGCAATGACTATCAAATAAACATAATCTTTCGATAGCAAGACGAGCAACGATTGCTCACTTGCACCCAGAACTTTTCGAATGCTTATCTCTTTTGTTCTGTTTTGCATTGCAAGCGATGCAAGCCCATAGAGCCCAAGGCTTCCAATCAAAATTGCCAGCGCTGTAGCAATAGAAACGATCTTGCCTAAATTTTTGTCCGCGCGATATTGCGCGTCCAACGTCTGATCAACAAATGAAAAAGCAAACTCCTCTTCACCAGTCAAACGATCCCAAATGTTTTTGATCTCATCGATTGTCTCAGTGGCATTCCCAGGTTTCAGTCTAACCAATAATTTCGGCACCGCTGTCGACCCGAGATTTATATTTTCAATTCCACTCAGCACAATCATTGGATCCATCGCCAGCACCAATGGTTCCACCTTCGTATACAACGACTGATAATTAAAATCTTTAACCACTCCGACCACTTGATGTTCCTGGAAGTTCTTTCCGGGAATCCGCTTTCCTATAGGATCCGTCCAACCATACTCTTTCGCAAACGCCTCATTAATTATAATTCCCATTCGCTTGTCAGAAGGATTTTCATCATTGAAGTTTCGTCCGAATTTAATCTGCATTTTTAAAGCTGGTATGTAGTCAGCATCGATGCTATTATAAAAGAATGTTCTATACGTTCCTTTTTCATCCGTATATCCTACATTCATCCAATTTCCATTTCCAAAATCATGACTGGAGGCACAGACGGAAGCAATCTGAGAAACCTTTGCCAATTCAATTTTAAACTGTTCAGCTTTTTCAAACGCTTTTGGAATACGCTCTCGTAATCTGCCGGAGGGCACGTTCAGTTGAATAACCGCCAGTTGTTCTTTGTCAAAACCAAGATTTTTTTCTTGCAAGAAGTTCAATTGCTTTCGCATGATCAGCGTGCTTGAAATAAGAAATATTGAGAGCACCAATTGAAATCCTACCAACACCTTCCGGAGAGATTGCTTACTTGATGCAGTTTGAATTCCGCCCTTTAGCACCGCGATCGGCTTGAAAGATGAAAGAATCAACGCAGGATAACTTCCGGCAAATAATCCAATGATCACAATTAACATAAGTATCACCGTAATCATAAAGCCATCGAAATACATTACAAGTTGCTTGTTCGCAAGATCATTAAAGGCCGGCAAAGCGAGCAACGCCAAAACGATTCCGATTATAAGCGCAAGAGAAGTAACAATTACAGCTTCACCTATAAATTGAAAAATCAACTGCTGACGCTGTGCTCCGGCTACTTTTCGAATGCCAACTTCTTTAGCGCGTTTCATCGAACGACCCACCGACAACGTAACAAAATTTATACATCCCACGATAAGAATTAAGGACGCGATTGCAGACAATATATAAGAGTATTTTGGGTCACTGACAGGCGCGGTTCCAGGAGGAAATGATGTATCCAGGTGTATCGATGTGAGCGGTTGGAGGCCTACAAAAAACTTGCTCTTTTCAAAATCATCTCCGAGCAGCGGTTTAAAAATTGATGGGAATTTTTTCGAAACTGTAGCTGCGTCAACATTCTCGTGAAGCGTCACATAGGTCTCAGGAGATATGTTAAACCATGCAGATGTTAAAAGTTGCGGACTATAGAACTTTGGATAATTGAGGTCAGAAATCAGAATTTCAAATTGAATACTGGAATTGCCTGGGGCATCGTCAACAATACCTTTGACTGTGTAATCAACAAACTCATCGTTGATCTGAAGCGAAATTGTTTTTTCGAGAGGGTCATTCTCACCGAAATATTTCTTTGCCACTGCCGATGTCAAAACAATATTGGATTGTTCATCAAAAACGTTTCGGCGAACGCCTTTCAACAAATCAAAATCAAACATTTTGAAAAAGTCCTGCCCAACTATGGTGACCGTTTCGCTGAAAAGGTTTTCTCCAACTTTGATTTGTGTGGCAATCGAATTTACGCGAACCATGTATTCTACTTCTTGCAAATTATCTTTTAAGGCAGGGCCCATCGGAAACGGTGTGTTCACATCGAAGAACCGTTGATTTTCTCCATAATCCTCAATGGCATAAACACGATAGGTTCGATTCGCATTTTCGTGAAAACGATCAAACGTCAGTTCATCTTTTACAAACAAAACAATAAGCAAACAGGCGCAAATGCCGATCGCTAATCCAAGAATGTTAATGGACGAGTGAACTTTGCTTCTTGACAAAGCCCGAAACGCGATCGTTAAATAATTTCTAATCATGACTGTGATGTTTTAGGTGGTGCCTGTTAAAGTTAAGCTTATGCACCTGAAAAATTTGGGGTTGACAGGCTAAACATGCAATTGTGTGTAGTGAACCGTAGCATTCGTGTAATGAGCAAATGTTTCTACGGACGTCTGTTCCAAGGGAATTACTAAACTAAGGTAAGCAATATTGCTTACCGAGAAAAGTGTTGTTTCATGGAATTATAAAATAATACTGTAAGGGTGAGGAATATATTTTTCGCTTCGCAATGAATTACTAACATCTAATCTATGATTAAACATTTATCTATTCTCATGTGCGTCTTGCTGATAACTCTTACAAACATATCACAGGCGCAGGAAAAAAATGTAGCGGGTAAGATCACTGATGAAGAGGGTGCACCATTGCCCGGAGTCAACGTAGTCGAAAAGGGAACTTCAAACGGTACGGTTTCAGATACTGAAGGACGATATTCACTCGTCCTGTCGACTGGTACACCGGTTTTGGTTTTCACTTTTATCGGCCTTCAATCACAAGAAGTTCCTGTCAATGGTCGTGCAACGCTTGACGTACGGATGGCAGCAGACATGCAGCAACTTTCTGAAGTAGTTGTAACTGCAATGGGTATTGAACGTACAAAAAACGAACTGCCTTATGCAGCGCAAAAAGTAGATGGCGATCAAATCGCTCGCACACGTGACAACAACTTCATTAATTCACTGTCGGGCAAAGTTGCAGGGCTTGACATCAAAAGAACAAATTCCATGGGGGGATCGACAAATGTTGTTATCCGTGGATTTAAATCAATCACCGGCAATAACCAGGCACTGTACATTGTTGATGGCGTTCCGATCGATAACTCTAACACCAACACCGCAAATCAAACCACTGGCCGCGGTGGTTACGATTATGGAAATGCCGGAGCCGACATTAACCCGGACGACATTGAATCCATCAACGTATTGAAAGGAGCAGCAGCCACTGCCTTGTATGGCTCAAGAGCCGCGAACGGTGTTATTCTTATCACAACGAAAAAAGGAAAGAGTCAACGCGGCATCGGCTTGACCGTAAACACCGGTGTGACGGTTGGAAAAATTGACAAAACTACGTTCGCGAAATATCAACATCAATATGGCCAGGGTTATGGTCCCTACTATGAAGATGCCACCGGCCATTTTTTGGAAAGAGACATCAATGGTGATGGCACACTTGATCTGGTAACTCCATTATCTGAAGATGCTTCGTACGGAGAAAAATTCGATCCGAATTTAATGGTTTACCAATGGGATTCATTCGATCCGCTATCGCCAAATTATGGTAAGCCAAGACCATGGGTTGCTGGCGCGAATGATCCAACTACATTCTTCACTACTCCAGTGCAAACAAACTACAGCGCATTACTCGATGGCCAAACAGAAAAAGGATACTTTAAACTTGGCTATACAGCGAGCGATGAAAATGGAATACTCCCCAACAGCAGCCTTGAAAAAGATTTTCTTAATCTTGGAGCATCCTATAATCTGACGAGTAAGTTAACTGCTTCAGGTTCCATCAACGTAACCAAGATGAAAGGTGTTGGTCGCTATGGAAGTGGCTATGATGATAAAAATCTCATGACAAATTTCCGCCAATGGTGGAATGTTGGTGTGGATTTGAAAGAGCAAAAAGCAGCTTATTTCAGAGACAGGGCAAACGGAGGAACAGGAAACGTAACATGGAATTGGGCCGATCCGGATTTGCTCGCTCCTATTTATTGGGACAACCCGTATTTTACGCGTTATGAAAATTACGAAAATGACAATCGCCTGAGATACTTTGGATACACGATGTTGGAATACAAACCGGCAAAGTGGATCAATTTCATGGG
>CBQWHS010000065.1:0-11130 GCA_967728665.1 uncultured Chryseosolibacter sp.
TCTGCGCCGAGCAATGCTTCTTCTGCAGAAACAAGACTATTCCATCCCTGGCGGCTCGCACCTCCCTGGTATCCAAATCCACGCAAGTAATCTCGTTTGTCTTTTCCTACGTTTCGGTAACGTGGAATGTAAACACCATTCGCTCTGCGGCCCGAGTAATATTTATCTTCATATCCCTCCACCGATGCACGTGCTCCCACACTTAAGTGATGGTCCATAATATTGTGTCCCAATTCACCGCTATCATTTCCAAAACCATTCGGAAAACGATTCGACACTGAATTCATCATGATGAATGTTGAGCCAAATGTTGAAGCACAAAGGAAAATTACCTTCGCGTAAAACTCAACTTGCTCTCCTGTTTCGGCGTCCAAAACTTTTACGCCTGTTGCCTTTCCTTTCTTCTCATCGTAAATCAATTCATACACAACAGAGTTTGGACGTAGTGTCATGTTGCCAGTTTTTTCTGCAGCAGGAAGCGTGGATGAGTTACTGCTGAAGTATCCACCGAAAGGACAACCGCGACTACATAAATTTCTATATTGACAAGTTCCTCTTTGTGGACTATGCGGTAGCGGTGCCGTTGCGTGTGCTACTCTTCCAATTGTTAAAAATCTTCCCAATTTATCTTCCATCGATTTTTTCAAATCGAGTTCAACACAGTTCAATTCCATTGGAGGAAGAAATTGTCCATCGGGTAATTGAGCCAGACCGTCCTTGTTTCCACTCACACCGATAAATTTCTCGACATAATCATACCACGGCGCGACATCGTTGTAGCGGATTGGCCAGTCAATGGCGATACCATCCTTAGCATTTGCTTCAAAATCCATCGGGCTCCAGCGGTAGCTTTGGCGTCCCCACGTAATGGAGCGGCCGCCAACGTGATACCCCCGCATCCAATCAAATCGTTGAATTTCTGTATATGGATTTTCGAGATCGTTAACGAACCAATGTTTTGTCGATTGGCGAATTGTGTAGCCCGTTCTGTTTTGAACGCCTTGCTTTTGCAGGTCCTCTTGTGTTGGGCGATCGGCGTTTGCAAGCTCCCATGGGTTTTTAGTCGCAGTAGGGTAATCGGGATGTTTTACCATTCTACCACGTTCAAGTACAAGTGTTTTCAGGCCTTTTTCGGTCAGCTCTTTTGCTGCCCAGCCTCCACTGATACCTGTACCTACGACAATTGCATCGTAAGTATTTTTCTTTTCAGCGTCTTGGTTTAGGTACATGACAATATTTTGTTTGCTGTAATTTAAAACATTGTCGCAAAAAATTTTGGTTTTTTTACAAAAGGCGCAACGAATCAAACGTGGGCGGAAACGTACGTTGATTCGATTGTGTTTGACTTACACAAAGTATGGAAAATGACGAATAATTTATTTACACTAACTCTGAAAGCTCCATCCACCGCAACGTTTTATCTTCGATTGCCTGGTTAAGTGTTTGTATCTCTGCAGACCATTCTTGAAGCTGGACGTGGTCGGTAACGCCACTATTCAGTTTGTCAGAAATCTCCTGTTTCTTAGATTCAAGAGCCGCGATATCTCCCTGAAGATTTTCAAATTCTTGCTTTTCCTTGAAAGAGAGTTTTCGTTTTTCGGTTGAAGCCGGTTGAGGCAATTCCTTTGCTGCAGATAATTTGGGGAGCTTTTGCATCTCGTCCTGTTCATCTTTCCAGTCTCGGTAATCTGTGTAGTTACCGTTGAACTGACGGATCGCCCCGTTGCCTTCGAAAATAAACAATTGATCGACCAGGTGGTCCATAAAGTAACGATCGTGTGAAACCAGTAACAGGCATCCTGAAAATTTCTCAAGGAAATCTTCCAGGACATTCAATGTATCGATATCAAAATCATTGGTTGGTTCATCGAGAATTAAAAAATTCGGGTTGGTAACCAATAACTTCAGCAGTTGCAATCTTTTCTTTTCGCCACCAGAAAGTTTGCTAACGTAGTTGTATTGTTTCTCCGGCGGAAATAAAAAGTTATCCAGAAATTTTGAAGCGGAAACAGTCGATCCATCCGACAAGGTTATAAACTCCGCGATGGATTTGACTTCTTCAATCAATCGATTATTAGGATTCAATGAAACTGATTCCTGCGTGAAGTAGCCAAACTTCGTTGTGACACCGCGTATAACTTCACCTTTATCAGGATTCAGTTTGCCTGTTAGCATATCGAGGAATGTTGACTTTCCGACACCATTTTGTCCAACTATTCCAATGCGATCGTTCTTCTTGAATACATAGGAAAAAGAATCTACAATCTTTTGATCTCCATACGACTTCGATATCTTCTCAACTTCAAGAATCTTGCCTCCCTGTCTTGCCTCTTTGATATCGAGTTCAAGCTTATCGCGTTTAAGATCCTGGGAAGCTTTTTCTTGCAGATCATAAAACGCTTCGATACGATACTTTGCTTTTGTCCCTCTCGCTTTAGGTTGCTTGCGCATCCACTCAAGTTCTTTGCGAAGCAAATTCTTTGCTTTTGTCACTTCGGTCTTCAACATTTCTTCTCGTTCGCTTTTCTTCTCGAGGAAGTAAGCATATTTGCCTTTGTATCGAAAGAGCTGGCCGCGGTCTAATTCAATGATTTCGTTCGCTACATTATCGAGGAAGTAACGATCGTGTGTTACCATGATCACAGTGACGTTCTGACCCGATAAATAATTTTCCAACCACTCGATCGCAGAAAGATCAAGGTGATTGGTCGGTTCATCCATAATAATCAGGTCCGGCTCCTGGAGGAGAAGTTGAGCAAGGAAAATTCTTTTTTTCTGACCACCAGAGAGCTCTCCAAATTTTTTGTCCGTATCCGGAACGCCAAGTTTGGTTGTCACCTCTTGCACTTTTGCATCATAATCCCATGCATTGAGTTCCTCCATTCTTTCCAGAACTGCTTGCATCCTATCGCCTGAAGTATCAGGATGGTGGAGGCAATGTTCATATTCCTTCACAACACGGGCGATTTCGTTCGACTCGCTGAAAAGAACATCATTCACAGAAACATTATCAGCGACCGAAGGCTGCTGTGTCAAATAACCGATTCGGATTCCCTGACGAACGCTCACTTTGCCGTTGTCTGGCTGGATTTCGCCAGTCAAAATCCGCAGCAATGTTGACTTTCCTACACCATTATTGCCTACAAGGGCGAATTTTTCACCTTGGGAAATGCCAAGAGAGATATCCTTAAAAAGCCAGCGATCATTAAAAGTTTTGGCTACTGATTCTGCAGAGAGATAGTTCAAGAGATTTGTTAATTAAACGGCAAAAATAGAAGTTAAAAGTTAAATGCGAAAAGTGGGAAGTAAAAGATTCCGGCAAAACCCAAAAGCAAAAAATCGCGCAACGGAAAGCTTCAGCAAAAAATGCAATATGTGATCATTTCTATGTTTCAATCGATGTACTTTCAAAAACCGGCAGTGCACATGCTTGTATTTCTTAAACAAAAAAAGGGACGCCAACGCATCACTGCGCCGTCATCCCCTTAATTTACACACCAATGTAAACCTTTGATATTTTATTAATGCAAAACCTGTTTATGGATTTCCTCTGCTCTGGTTAGACTCAACTCGGAAGGTGACGCCTTGAAATAATCATTGCCAACTTTTACCGTATATAACGTGCCCTTAAACTTACTCTCCCGAGGTCTGCCATAAATGGTTCCCTGTTGATCTTTGTAAATAACGGAATCTCCGTTCTTAATTTTGTCCATGCCCTGCACCGTTTAAAAAGTGTGCCACGCCAATAATCTTCACAATCACTTAAGTCGCGAAATTTAAAATCCTTATTTAGCTGAACGCGATAGGTCGAAGCCGGAACATTCATGCAATTTCAAAAATTTGAACAGACTCTTGCGCAAGAGAAATCGAGTCACTGCTGCCGATTTCGTCTGAGCCAACGGAGCCCGGTCCTCCCCAATCTTCAGATGACGACTCAAAAATTTTCCGGATAGATACGTCAAGTGGATTTGTCAAAGACTCGAGGTCTTTTGAAAAATTGAAAACAACGAGGATCCGGTCTTGCGTAGAGATTTTTTCAAAACAAACAATGCTTTTGGTTTCCGGATAGACGAACATGGAATTTCTTTCACGAGATAGAAATGCTCTACGTGTTTTGCGAAATATGATCAGCGACCTATAAAATTCGAGCAAGGTCCTATGATGTCCTTCGTTAATATTCCAGCGCAATTTGCAAGCGTTGAATGTAGCCTCCGCCTGTGGATCGGGAACTTCACTGTCCCAGTTAAAATAGGAAAATTCTTTTTTCCTTCCTTCGCGCACAGCGTCAATCAACGATTCATCCGAATGGCTGATGAAATATTGAAACGGATTAGTTTCACCATACTCCTCTCCCATGAATAGCAATGGAACACTTGGAGATAATAAACAAGCAGCCGCCATAAGTTTCAATCCTTCAAATGAGAGTTGTGTTGTGAGGCGGTCTCCCATCAATCGATTTCCTACCTGATCATGATTTTGTGAAAAAACGATAAATTGATTGAATGGGTTATCGAACGGATAAACACCGAACGTGCGCTTCCTGTGCTTGGAATATTCCCCTGTGTACACATACGAATCGCGCAGAGCCTTAGCGATATGTTCCGTGGAGCCAAAGTCTTCATAATATCCATTCGTCTCCCCCGTTGCAACAGCGTGGAGGGCATGATGATATTCATCGATCCATTGTCCATCGAGTCCATAACCACCTTTTGTCGGGGATGAAATATATTTTGGATTGTTCAGGTCTAATTCTGCAATCAATATCTTCTTTCTGCCAGTTTGCCTTTCAAGTGCTTTTACCTTTGTCTGAAGTTCAGCTACGAAATGCCTGGCGCTAAAATCCAAAATGGCATGGACTGCATCGAGACGCAAACCATCAATGTGAAATTCATTCAACCACATCAAAGCATTTTGAAAGAAATAATTCCTAACACCATCGCACCCTGCATCGTCATAATTAATCGCTTTTCCCCAAAACGTTTTATACCTGTCTGTAAAATACGGCCCGAACTCACCAATATAATTTCCTTCAGGCCCAAAGTGATTATACACGACATCGAGCAAAACTGCGATGTCATGCTTGTGCGCAGCATCAACGAGGCGTTTCAATCCATTAACGCCTCCGTACGAATTTTGCACAGCAAATGGAAACACACCATCATAGCCCCAGTTACGTTCGCCAGGGAACTGCGTCACAGGCATGAGCTCAATTGCATTAACTCCGAGGGCTTTCAGGTATTCAAGCTTTTTAATAACACCTTCAAATGTTCCTTCAGCTGAAAACGTTCCCACGTGCAGTTCATAAATAATCATCTTGTCAAGTGCCACGCCTTGCCAAGACAAATCAGTCCATGCAAAATTGCGATCAGTTACACTCGATGCACCATGAACTCCGTCTGGTTGGTGCAATGAGGCCGGATCGGCAAACAATTTTTCATTATCGAGTTGAAATGTATAATGCAAACCGGCCGGAAGATCTTTTACCACGGTTGTCCAATACCCAAATTCATCCCTGACCATTTCATAAAAATGATTATCAATTTTCAGTTGCACGTCTTTACATAGCGGACCCCAGACTGAGAACGCAGTTCTATTTGGCTTCCAGAATGAACCGACAGGTTTATGCCAGAAAGAAGTTATTGCTGAAGTGGTTTTAGTCGTTATCACAATTTCCTCTCTTACTATCAAAAGCATGCCTCAGGATGACCCGACTAATCCCAACTGGTGGTACAATGTTTTACACGCTTATAAATTGATCCGTGGCATTTCTCCGGTTAATTATGACCTTAAACGACACGATAGACAAACGACAACTAGTAATTTGTTTTCAGGTTCACCAACCAAGACGCTTTAGAATAAATGTCGGTTTGAATTCAGATTCCGTTTTTGACGAACAACTCAACGAAGACATTATTAAACGTGTTGCCCATGACTGCTACATTCCTACTAATGGTCTGTTATTAAAACTCATAGAACAATATCCACAGCTAAGATTTAGTTTTTCGATTTCGGGAACAGCCTTGGAACAATTAGAACAATATGCGCCTGAGGCGCTTGAAAGTTTTAAAGCGCTCGCGGCAACAGATACAGTTGAATTTCTTTCCCAAACTTATTATCACTCACTCGCCTTTTTACTGGAAAGCGAGGAATTTGAAATTCAAATACTTGAGCATAGTGAGAAGATCATAGAACATTTTGGCTTGAGGCCTTCGGTATTCCTGAATACAAATCTCATTTATAACGATGATATCGGCAGGCGAATAAGCATGATGGGACTTCATGGCATTATTTGCGAAGGAGGAAATCAAGGCTATTCGAATTTGTCGCCACATTTTTTATATGAACACCGGGATCAACATGGTTTGAAAATATTGCTTCGTAACCACAGCCTAAGCGATGACATCGCATTTCGTGTTGCTCTTAGTGACTGGAACCTGACAGCGGAAACATTTATTTCGTGGTTGCATGCAATACCGGAAAATGAAAAATTAGTTACGCTTGCGCTGGATTACGGAACATTTGGTGAGCACCATAAAGTTGAGTCTGGCATTTTTAATTTCCTTGAACAGTTGCTTTTGTTATTGGCGATCGAAAATTCGTACATGCTTTCTACGCCATCGGAAATCATTGATTATTATAAACCAAGTATGCAAATTTCGATTCCGGATTACATTGCGGTCGAAGGTTGCAAACTTTCTGATTGGGTTGGCAGTGAAAATCAACGCCAGGCATTTACCGCGATCATGGAACTTGAAAAAGAAGTTAAGCAACGGAATGATTCCAGGGCGCTGAAACTTTGGCGTTATCTTCAGACCAGCGACAACCTCCTTTATCTATCAGATAAAATCTATCAGCAAAACCATCTCTCGCCATATTCGTCAGCAGAAGAAGCGTTCAATCAATTCATGGCGATCGTTCAACACCTCCGCGCATTGATTTCAGATGGGCGCAGCTCTCTTGAAAAAATTAATGACGCATTAGAAGCTGAAAGGAGAAAGGTAGAGTCAACGCCAGCATGGGCATTGTCCATTGATTCCCGCGAAGGATTTCACAATCAATCATCAACTTAAAAAATTCATAGAAACTTTTGAGCACTAAAATATTTCCAGGTAATGCCTATCCTCTTGGAGCAACCTGGACAGGAGATGGAGTAAATTTTGCGTTGTATGCCGACAATGCTACTGTAAAATCGTTGCCGATGGGCGATCCGTTTTAGTTTTGTGTCATCCAGTTCAAAATCCCAAGTAACATAACCTCATGAACAGAACAGGCAGACAAAGGCGGGCGGGCATTTTGATGCACCTTACTTCCCTCCCTTCTTCCTATGGTGTTGGAGACGCTGGGCCAGAAGCTTATGAATTTGCAGAGTTTTTATATCGCAGTAAGCAAACGTATTGGCAAATTCTCCCCTTAGCACCAGTGCAGGACGCACAGGGATTTTCACCGTATAGTTCCATCTCCAGCATGGCTGGAAATGCACTGCTAATCAGCCCGGATAAATTAATTGGACAACAATTGTTAATAACGGAAGAGATCGTTCCATTTCGACTACCCGTTACTGATCAGGTAAACTACGAAGAAGCTTGTCTTGTCAAAGCGAAACTCTTTGACCTAGCATACCAGAATTCAAAATCAAAAAGTGATAACGCATTTGAGATGTTCTGCAATCGCGAGGCTTATTGGCTGGATGATTTTGCTTTGTTTGTTGCGTTGAAGAATTATTTCGAAAATCGCCCCTGGTTCGAATGGCCAGAGGAATATAAAAATCGCAACCTTACTGCGTTGCTTGAGTTCACTTCCCTACACCAGGATTCATTGACAAAAACAAAATGGCTTCAATATGTTTTCAATGAGCAATGGAAAAATTTGAAGGCGTACTGCAACAAGCTTCACATTAAAATTGTAGGAGATCTGCCATTCTACATGAACCATGATTCTGCGGACGTGTGGTCAAAGACTGAAATTTTTGATTTGAAGAAAGATGGCCGCATGAATGGTGTTGCTGGTGTTCCACCGGATTATTTTAATGAAGATGGACAACTATGGGGAATGCCAGTCTACAAATGGGATGTTCTGAAATCTCACCGGTATGATTGGTGGATAAAACGCATCCGTAAGAATCTAGAGCTTGTTGATGAGCTGAGACTCGATCATTTTCGCGCCTTCGCTTCTTATTGGGAAGTGCCCTCGTCACGAAGAACGGCTGTGAAAGGGAAATGGAAACCCGGACCTGGCAAAGATTTCTTTAATGTGTTGGCGACTGAGTTTGTCCAGATGCCTTTCATTGCGGAAGATCTCGGAGACATTACAGATGATGTTTACGAGCTTCGCGATTTGCACCATCTTCCAGGAATGAAAGTACTCCAGTTTGCTTTCGGCAATACGCTCGCGACTTCACCTCACGCGCCACATAATTATTCACCTAACTATTTTGCTTATACGGGCACCCATGACAACAATACAACTCGGGCATGGTTTGAAAACGAGCTAAGCCAGGAAGTTAAAGAGCAACTTTCAAAATATTCCGGAATACCAGTAACGGAAAAAAATGTTCACCGGGTACTGATGCGTCTCGCATATTCATCCGTGGCCAACGTTGTGATTGTTCCGATTCAGGATCTGCTCGGCCTCGATGAACAAGCGCGAATGAATAAACCTGCATCTGTGTCGGGCAATTGGTGCTGGCGATTAATAAGCGATGAGTTGGAAGAGCGAAATGAGCTGTGGATAAAAGAGTGCACCGAACTGTATGGACGCGCTAATCAGGCTTATGAAGGTTAAGCGTAAAAACTGGCCCGCCCTCTTCCTTCACAATTTTGTGAGTGAGGCTGTTAGAAAATACTTTCAATCCATCCTGCCCTGTTTTGATCAACGTGATTAAGCCTGCATGAATCGCTTTAGCGTACGCGATAATGGTCGCAGCGATATCATCTCCATCAAAGATCATGACCGAAAATTTCTCAATGCCAGCGATGGTTGCCAGTCGGGTAAAATATTCATCCAGAATAATATTGGAATTTTTTGCGCGGTCGCGAACATGCACGAGGTGTACGTGTGACTTAAAACAATCGGAAATAAAACGCACATGGGCCAGGCCCTCCGCCAACTGGTTGTCGGTAATCACTGTCACTCCCACCACAATGTTTTTAAAATTCTCAATAGAAAATCCATCGCGTACAGATATCACTGGACAGCCGGAATGATCTATAGTTTGTTCAGCATGGTTGCCCAAAAACGTCTCATTGATGTTCGATTCACCTGAGGTTCCCATTACAATAAGATCGAATGGCTCCTCTTGCATAAGTTTCGGCAGTCCGGTTTTGAATTTATCATCGACAATTGAAACTTCAATGGGTGCCTCCGGCGACTCATAGTCATCGGCAAGTTGATGCAGCTTTTTATTCTTTGCATGCAATAATTCCAAGGATAAAACATCGGCACTTTCATAAGCGTCCGGAGCCACTTCACCTATGGAATTAAAAGATTGGTCTTCAGGATGCCTTGTAAAATTTACCAGGTGAACAGACGCCTGACAACGAATAGCAATTTCGACAGCGAGCTTAAGGCCAAGTTCGGCAACATCCGAAAGATCAGTGGGTACCAGGATTCTTTTCATGCAATGACAGTTTTAATTTATCTGTCATGCAAAAACCGTGAGCTAAAAAAACAAACCCAATCTTAGGGGAGATGAGGTGGAGATTCCACATTTAGCGTTGGGAATGAAGCAAAAAAAGAGGCTGGAGAATGTCCAGCCTCTTAATCTGAAAGTTTTTGATCTATTTACTTTAACCTAACGTTAACTGCATTTAAACCTTTCTTTCCTTCTTTGAGATCAAAAGTCACTTCGTCTTTTTCTTGGATCGTGTCTACTAATAGACCTGATACGTGTACAAAATACTCCTGACCTGTTGCGGTCTCCTTAACAAAACCGAATCCTTTGGTTTCATTAAAGAATTTTACGATTCCTTCTTTCATTTGATGTGATTAATAATTTTCAAAGATACGGCAATTAATCCCCGAAACAAGACCTCATTAAAAAAACCTTAACCGGGTATTCGCCTACTACAGTAAAAGGCGCATTTATTAACGCAAATAAAGTTTTATTGACTTGTTCTCTTCATGGGGCGTTAGTTATCTTCGATCCTTTAAACATTCAAACCAACTCAGTTATGATGAAACGAAGAGCAACCGCTGTCTGGAATGGTGGCGGAAAAGACGGCAAAGGAACTGTAAGTACTCAGAGCTCCGTCCTTAATAAGACCCAATATTCTTTTAACTCACGCTTTGCAGAAGGCATCGGAACGAACCCCGAGGAACTTGTCGCGGCAGCACACGCGGGATGTTTTACAATGAAACTCAGCTTTGTTTTAGGAGAAGCCGGATTTACACCCACTGAGTTAACAACAGATTGCACTATCACTCTGGGGGATGGCGCTATTACAGAATCTGCGTTGGTTGTTACAGGGAAAATCCCGGGAATAACAGCAGAGAAATTTCAAGCTTGCGCAGATGATGCCAAGAAAAATTGCCCGATTTCAAAATTGCTTAATACAACAATTACGATGCAGGCAAAACTTGCGTAATTGTTTTTTGACCCTTTAAGAAAAGGCTTGTAGATGTGTTTCTACAAGCCTTTTTCTGTTCTATCAGTTAGCTCTCGTTCGCAAAACATTATAGATTCTTCATTTCGATGATCACACCCTGGTAAGAATCGACGACATACAACATCAACGTTTGATTCGTAACAACTGCTTGATCAGGCACGTTAAGTTTTCACATTACCCTAGCGTTAATTTTTATTGTTTAGTTCAGTTATCCTGCTAACTTTATTATGGTTCATCGGTCATTGAGCGTTGGAACACACACCCCGGCACAGAATTTTTAGTATTCCATAACTCTAACACTTTCAAAGCGACAATTGCGAAATTCCAAAAAGGAACTTCTTAAAATATAAATAACGTGATTAAAAACCCTTTACCTGATTTAACTCTGTTCGCTGCATGAAAGTATTGATGTTTGGATGGGAATTTCCACCGCATATTTCAGGAGGTCTTGGAACTGCCTGTCACGGGCTTACGAATTCACTTAGTAAAGAAAATATCGATGTCGTTTTTGTTGTACCAAAACTAT
>CBQWHS010000066.1:0-11102 GCA_967728665.1 uncultured Chryseosolibacter sp.
GGACAAAATTCATTCATTTGATTGAACTTCGAAAGCTTGGTAATTGGATGCTTAAAAATGTCTCCCTTTCTACAGCGCGGACACTTACCTTTCAATAGCGCTGTTGTCAATGTTGGGTTGTCCATTTCGAGTAGATTTAAACCAAAAAAAACCAAGTGTTAATACGGCCAGGTACGGCAAAACGAGTAAGTACAAAATCCCAACATTAATTCCAGCTGCGATCCCTGGAGTTCCATTGCTAAAATTGTTTTCCAACGTTGATCGACACATTGCACATTGCGCTGATGCCTGTGATGCAATGATGAGCATTGCGATCGCTAAACCGAAAATTCTTTTCATTGCTTATTTATAGTAAGGACTAATCATAAGATAAACAATTACACCCGTTGTCGAAACGTATAGCCAAATTGGAAATGTCCATTTGGCAATTTTTTTATGCTGCTCAAACTTTCCCGACAAGGCTCTTGAAAAGGTGAATAACACAAAAGGGATAACACCAATTGAGAGTAAAATGTGCGAAAAAAGGATGAAAAGATAAACGGTCTTAATAGTACCCTCGCCACCAAAATGTGTGGTCTCGCTGGTTAAATGATAAATGACATACATCACCAAAAAAGTAGCCGATAAGTAAATGCACATTTTCATCATTCTTTCGTGCGCTCTTCGATTTCCGCTTTTTATTGCGCGGACCGCCAACAAAAGGAGAACGGCTGTAAGGCCATTAATTGTTGCATAGATGGGTGGAAGAAAAGAGGTGTCATATCCTTCAATTTTTGGCATGCCGAACAAGATCGCAACCACCACAGGAATGGCAACTGAAAGTACAATGATCAATTTTCTGTAAGGATCCTTTTCTGCAATAATCTGAGCTGACTGATTCATGTTAATATTTCTTCAGGATAATACTTATCTCAATTAAAAGTCGATCGAGATCTTCTCTGTTATTTGCCACATAGTAGCCACGAATTTGTCTTTGGTTATCCACTAAAACCACGTCATAGGGAGGCTTCGTTAACAAGACACATTTTTTTATCTCATCATTAAAATTTGGACTCTTGATCGTAACCTCCGAAGGTGTTGCCTCACTGGCTATTCTTTCCTCTATAACTCTTTGCGCGGTCGAAAAGTTTAGCACATATAAGGGTGTTTCGCTATCGGCGGAAATCTGTCCAAAGACGCTATCGGCAATCAAATAAGGCGACGCATATTCAAAATCACAGCCCACTGGTTTTTCCGCCACTCCCGATTTGTAAGGCAGGGAAACTTCAAATTGATTCTTGCCAAAAAACTTTAAGAACAAAAAAATTGAAATCGGAAGTAACAGTGCACAAAACAGCAGAATGCCTTTGGTAATATTCATTTCAAAAAAAAGGCTCAGGTGTGAGACCCAAGCCTTCATTATAACACTTTTAATTAACTAAAATAATTTCATGTTAAAGATGGCCATGCCCTCATACACAAACGCTACCAACATCCAAATAACAAATATCATTGGAATGAGGATAGACCAAATCAAAACTTTGGCCTCATGACGCAAGTGCATAAACTCCCCAACAATGTAGGCTGCTTTCACAATCGTCATCAAAATAAAGATTGAAACGCGAAGACTCTTGTGTTCGTGTCCAATCGTAAATGCAACAATGAATTCAAGAACGGTGATGACTAACAAGATTAACGCCACTGTCCAAAGTTTCTTAATCTTCTCTTTATTTGGAGGTATGACAGTTACTGTTGTATGATCTTCTGAATGAGCCATGATATCTGTTGATTAAGACTGTTAAACAAGGTAAAAGAAAGTGAACACAAACACCCACACAAGATCCACGAAGTGCCAGTATAGACCAACCTTCTCGACCATTTCATAATGACCGCGTCTGTCATAAGTGCCCATCACCGTATTGTAATAAATCAGGAAATTCAAGCACACGCCACTGAACACGTGGAAACCGTGGAAGCCCGTGATGAAGAAAAAGAACGCAGCAAAATCCGGAGGGCCATATTGATTCTGAGCGAGGTTAGCGCCAAAAAACGAAGTGCCTTTTGCAACAGCATCACCTGCTTCTGCTCCGTGAATAAAATGTGACCATTCCCACGCCTGGCAACTTAAGAAGGTTATTCCTCCAAGAATAGTCCAGAGCATCCATTTCTCAACTGCTACACGGTCCATACGGTGACCAGCTTCAACAGCCAACACCATCGTTACTGAACTCATAATGAGAATGAACGTCATTAATCCAACAAACACAAGCGGAGCTTCGAGTCCATGAAAAAATGGAATAGCGTCAAATACTTTTTCCGGAACTGGCCAGTATGCCTGAGAGAAAAGAAAACTTTCAATTTCACCAGAATAAGCCGGATGAGAAGAGCGAACCAAACCATAAGTGATCAATAATGCTGAGAATGTAAATGCATCAGAGAGGAGGAAAAACCACATCATGAGTTTGCCATAGCTGACACCCATTGGTGATACTCCACCGTCCCAAACACTTCTGCCGGGTACTGGAACGCTAGTTGAGGTACTTGCCATTGTTTGTTTGAATTTTTAACGGTTCAATAATAGAAAGACGAACAAATATAACCAAAGTCCATCCAAAAAATGCCAATACGTAGCGCACATTTCTAGCTGCGCCAGGCTTTTCGAATGCACTTTAAACTTAAAAACAGCCACGAGAACGAACACCAGGAAAATTACCCCGCTAATCACGTGGACTCCGTGGACTCCCGAAATAATGAACAGAAATGAGCCTGACACAGCGCTTGAATCGCGACCAACTAAATGAATTCCCTGAGCTACCAATTGAGACCATCCCATAAATTGACCAACAAGAAACGCCACTCCTAAAATTGTCGTTATGGTGATCGCAATTTTGGTCATTTCCACGTTGTCTTTTTTGGCTGATAAATATGCCCACTGCATTGTTCCGCTACTCACAAGTATGATTCCTGTTGTCAGCCAAAACATAGGAGGTAACTGGAAGTCTAGCCAATTCCCCTCTGCCTGACGCACAATATATGCGCTCGTAAATGCGCCAAAAACCATTACAACACTTACCATAAAAATCCACAATCCAAATTTCTTTGGATGCATCGATAGTGGCTTCTTTGCTTCCTCAACGATCTTAATTTCTGTAGCCATAATTTATCTCCCCTTAAATCTTATCTAATAAATACGCTATCTGCACGATTGGCAAATACAAAAAAGAACCGAACATTATTTTCAACGCTGACTTTCTATCGCCTGATTTCATTAATGAAAAAGTCATCGCAAAGAAAATCACACCACAAATTGTCGCGATGATTGCAGAATTTATTCCGGTGATGCCGAAAGTCGCTGGCAACAAACCCAGTGGAATCAGGAACATTGTGTAGATCATTATTTGAATAGCCGTGTTCAAATCTTTCTGTCCATTGGATGGAAGAAGTTTAAAACCAGCTTTTTTGTAGTCATCATCAGCAACCCACGCGATGGCCCAGAAGTGTGGAAACTGCCAGATGAACTGAATTCCAAAAATAATTAATGCCTCATGGGATATGCGGCCTGTTGCAGCTGTCCAGCCCAACAGTGGTGGTAATGCACCTGGAATGGCACCAACAAAAACAGCGATTGGCCCAACGCGTTTTAGCGGCGTATAGACAAAACTGTATAACACCATTGAAATGACCGACAGAATTGCCGTTAGCATATTCGTATATGCAACCAGAATGATCACTCCAACAGAAAGACAAACCACACAACATGCGATCGCTTCCTGAACGCTAACTCGCATCGTTGGCAATGGACGATTCATCGTGCGAGTCATGAGTTTATCCAAATCTTTTTCTATGATTTGATTTACAATTACTGATGCTCCGGACAACAAAAATCCTCCCATGAAAAGCATGGCGAGTTTAAACCAGTCGATTGTAGAGGAACCAAGAACGTATCCAAACCCGCAGGAAAAAGCGACAAGAAAAGAAAGCCGAAATTTAAGCAACTCCCAATATGCCTTGAACTTTGCAAAAGCATACGTTAAACCTGTTAGACTTTGAATTGGGCCTGTTACCATATCACGCGGCAATTACGCTGGATCGTTTCGAAAGCAACTGCATCAACAGGTAAACCTGCATTCCAAAACAAACAGTTGCCAATAACAAATGAAGTGGTTGAAGGAATGCCGGAACGCCAAAATATGCCATTCCGATACCTGATAAAATACTCGCCAAAATTAGCAGGATTAGGGCTAAGGAGAAAGTTTTATCCACGCTAGTTTTCCTCAAACTCCTTATTAATCCGATATGAATCACCAGAACAATCCATGAAAATGACCTATGCAAAACAAACTGCGGTTCGATATGAGTGATCCAAAGGTTTCGTGGAAATTGGATAGCCACATTGTCGATTGCCTCCCGAACCTGTGTTCCGAAAACAATTTGCAGTAATAGCACTGCAATACATGGAACAAGCCATAATACAGTTGCGAAACTCGAAACGTCGACCGTTGTTTCAATTGCTTCCACCACAAGATATATCAGCATGGAAACTACAATGAGCGCAAGAATCATATGAACTGTGATGATCCAGGGCGTTAGATTCGATGAAACAACGAATGACCCTATCCATCCCTGAAAACCGACCATGATGAACGTCAGAAATGCGATGACCGTGAGTTTGCGATCGCTATTCCAAAATTTTAAGGAAGCGATAAACACTGCAAAAATTAGTAATCCAATCACCACTCCGACAATGCGATTAAAATATTCTATCCAAGTCTTTGTGGGATTAAAGTCAGTCTCAATTAGCACTGACTTATCGTGAAGAAGTTTCTCAGCCGTTTCCGGCATTCCGATCACTCTCAGATAGCGGGCAAATTTCTGATTTTTTTTCTCGCGATACGCTGAATAGAACTCCTTGTAATTTTCAGGCAGCTGCGAAATAGAAGTTGGAGGCACATAACTTCCGAAACACTTTGGCCAGTCGGGGCAACCCATTCCTGAACCTGTACTTCGTACTATGCCTCCAACGAGTATAAGAATATAAACTGCAACGAGTGTCGAAAGACTGAGCTTAAAAAAAGCCCGTTTGTTTTTCATTCCACTGTTTAGTGTTTGCCTTCCACGATTATCGCGCCCTGTCCATTTGAAGTTTCCAGTTTGATCAAATCATTTTCATGAGGAAGATTTGACTCTGGAGTTTCAGAATATGGAATTGTTTGAGGGATGAAATCATCTTGTGCTCCTGGCTTGCTGTAGTCATAAGGCCAACGATAAACGGATGGGATTTCTCCAGGCCAGTTACCGTGTTGCGGCACGCGTGGTGTAGTCCACTCTAGCGTTGTCGAGTTCCATGGATTCGCAGGTGCTAGTCTTCCACGGAAAATACTATAGAAGAAGTTGAACAAGAAAATCATTTGAGCCGACAACGTAAGTATCGCTGCAACACTCACCAACATGTTCAAGTCGGTGAATCCTGAGAATGTTTCGAAGTTTGTCCACGTATAATATCTTCTTGGGAAGCCCGCAATACCGATGTAGTGCATTGGGAAGAATACGAGATAAACACCCACAAACGTGAACCAGAAATGAACGTAACCAAGATTTTGATTCATCATTCTGCCAAACATCTTCGGGAACCAATGATAAATACCGGCAAGCATACCAAAGAATGATGCGCTTCCCATTACAAGGTGAAAGTGAGCCACCACGAAATAAGTATCATGAAGCTGAATATCGATAGCGGAGTTGCCCAGGAAAATACCAGTAATACCGCCCGTAAGGAAGAACGATACAAGACCTATTGAGAATAACATTCCAGGTGTAAATCGGATATTACCTTTCCAAAGCGTTGTCACATAGTTAAAAATCTTCACTGCTGATGGCACGGCAATAATCAACGTCAACAACATAAAGATCGAACCTAAGAACGGGTTCATACCTGTTACAAACATGTGGTGTGCCCATACGATAAAGGAAAGGATTGCAATAAATAGCATGGAACCAATCATCGCTTTATAACCGAAGATCGGCTTGCGTGAATTTGTTGCGATAATTTCGGATGAGATACCTAATGCAGGTAAGAGCACGATATAAACTTCAGGGTGTCCGAGGAACCAGAACAAATGTTGAAATAAGATGGGGCTACCACCGGAATGTGGCAAAGCTTCACCTCCGATAAAAATATCCGACAAGTAAAAACTGGTACCAAAACTTCTATCAAAAATCAACAGCAAGGCTGCCGCGAACAAAACCGGAAATGACAACACACCAATGATCGCGGTAAAAAAGAACGCCCAAATTGTTAGTGGCATTCTTGTAAAAGACATGCCTTGGGTTCTCATGTTGATTACTGTTGTGATGTAGTTGATACCTCCCAACAGTGAGCTAACAATGAACAGGGCCATCGAAACCAACCACAATGTCATTCCCAAACCAGAACCTTTGATTGCCTGTGGCAATGCGCTCAATGGCGGATATACTGTCCAACCACCACCCGCAGGACCTGTTTCGAGGAAGAATGACGTCAACATCACCATACTCGATGCAAAGAAGAACCAATATGAAAGCATGTTCAGAAATCCGGACGCCATGTCGCGCGCACCGATCTGAAGGGGAATCAGGAAGTTAGAAAATGTACCACTCAATCCGGCTGTCAATACGAAGAACACCATGATCGTTCCGTGCATGGTCACCAGCGCGAGATAAAATTCAGGATCAAGTTTTCCTTCCGGCGTAATCCAACCACCAAGAACCGGTTTCAACCACTCAAGGTTCATGTCAGGAAAACCAAGTTGAAGACGGAAGATCACTGAAAGGGTGCCTCCTACCAAAGCCCAAAAAATACCGGTGATCAAGAATTGTTTTGCGATCGTTTTATGATCCTGGCTAAAAATATAAGTCGTCCAGAAATTTCCTTCATGATGTTCATGATCGTGATCATCGTGATGGTGGACGTCTTGATGGAGGTGAATATCTGTTGTTGCCATGTCTTGAAATTCTTTAATTCTTATTTACCAATCTCCGCTACAGTTGCACCAGGATCTTTTTGCAGTCCCGCCTTTATCATGGCAGCTTCCTGGAGTGCAGCTGGAATTTTCTTCATGTAATCAGGATTTTGTTTTAGCCAAGCCTCCTGACTTTTTTTCCACTGTTCAAACACCTCTGGTTCATCAACAACCACTGGCATTCTCATTGAAAAGTGACCACGTCCGCAAATCTCTGTGCACGCAAGCTCATAGTTAAACCCAGGGTTTCCGAGTTCATCGCGCATATCCTGGGTTGTCTTGGTGGCAACAAATTTGAACAAGGTTGTCATCCCTGGAACAGCATCCATTTTCACGCGGAAGTGCGGAAGAAACACACTATGCAAAACATCTTTCGCACGAATTCTTAGCAAGACTTCTTTGCCCTTGGGTATATGAAGTTCGAGGGATTTGAAATCATCGAATGAATTCTTGTCAGTCAAATCCAGACCAAATTCATTTCCCGTGTTATCGATCAAGCGAAAGTTATGTGCGCCAAGCTTGTTGTCCTTTACACCAGGATATCGGGCCGTCCAGGCAAACTGTTGTGCTACTAACTCAATCACCTCAGCATCAGCAGAAGCAGGCGCCGTGATATCGTTCCATGCGCGAAGACCAGTAAAGATCAATACTGCTAATACAATCGCTGGAATAATTGTCCAGGCTAATTCCAAATAATGATTGTCGGGATAAAATCTAGCTTTTCTATCAGGATGGTAGCGATACTGATAAATAAACACGAACATGATGATACTGATAATCGAAAAAGCGATCACGGTAACAGCCATCGTAATCCAGAAAAGGTTATCTGTCCATGCGCCATGAACGGACGCGATTGGGAGCGTATAATCTTTAAAAAAAGCAAACGAGTACCAGAAGAAAACGCCTAAGCTTGCAACCATAAAAATTATGAACAACGCTGCGTTCAGACTGTTGGCGGAATCCACCCGCTCACTCTTCTGTCCCTTGGCAATAGTAACGAGGTTGCTTACTCTGAATATCAGATAAAGAATTACCAGAACCAGAATTACACCTAAACCTATAATCAAACTCATCATATTACTTTATCTGTTAAATGTGGTGATGAAGACTTTCCTGAAGCATTGGATGATTCTTACCAACCAATGGTATTTTTGCAAGATTGCTCAATACAACAAGCAGGTAAGCAGCAAAGAAGATCAAGCCTAATCCGATTTCGATGAAACCGATTTGACCGTTATTCTGCATAACTCCCGGCGTTACCATGTTGAAAAAGTCTAACCAATGTCCGACCACGATGATTGGACAAACCAATTTCAGCGTAGAAAGTTGACGTTTTGAATCTCTTGTCATCAATAACAGGAACGGCAATACAAAGTTAAGAATGACGTTCGCATAAAATATCCAGCTGTAAGGGCTTGTCTTCATTCGTTCAACGAAGTAAACAGTCTCCTCAGGTATGTTAGCATAATAAATTAACAAAAATTGTCCGAACCATATGTATGTCCAGAAGATCGAGAATGCAAAGCAAAACTTACCGAGATCGTGTAGGTGATTTGAGTCTACAACTTTTAAATATCCAGCGTCTTTCAGGCTAGCAACAATCAATGTGATTACAGCTAAACCAGTTACCCACCAGCTGGCGAACACATACCAGCCGAACATCGTACTGAACCAATGCGTATCAATGCTCATTATCCAGTCCCACGCAGCGATCGATGAACTCACTGCAAAAATGATCAAGAACACAGTCGCATTCACACGATTCTTGTACCAGTACGTGGTGGAATTATCGAGATCTTCCGCCAACATATTTTTTCTAATCATCATGAAGAACCAATACCATAATCCAAAAAATAAGACCATTCTAAAAATGAAGAATATTGGAAAACCTCCTGCCTTGCCTGGAAAGAAAAAGAAAGGAGCCTTCTTGTTAATCAACGGATCAAATTCCTCAGTTCCTTTTTCATACAAACCAGAATGTGTCCAATGGAAGATATCGTGGCCAACAACAAAATATAAAACGAGCATTAAGATCCCCGCAATTGGAATCCATGTTCCCATTGACAAGGGAACTCGCAATATGCCAGCTGACCAGCCAGCAGAAGCAGCATATTGAATGGCCACGAAAAATAAACCAATTATTCCGAGCCCTGTAAAGAACACGTTGTTCATCCACAAGGAAGCAAAAATTCTTTCTTTTAAACCTTTTGCTTCATGACCTTCTGCCGTTCCGGCTGTTTTATGCTCACCACCTTCTTCGTGCTGATCAGCGGCAACCTTCGCAGTGGTCGCAACCAGTTTTTCTGATTTTACCATTCCGTGTTCGCCACCAGTTTCGTGGCCAGAATTTCCGCCACCTAATAACATTCCGAGGATAAATATCAAGGCACCTGCACCAAGAAGCATAAGGAGCTTATTCCTGGTCTCAGGTCTGAATACGTATTGTTCGTCTGCAACTGTTGTGTGATGAGCCATTTTAATTTGCGTTATCCGTTAACCGGTTAATTCCTTTCTATATTTACTTTTGAAGAGTCTTTACATACTTCGCAATCTTCCAGCGATCTTCCGGGCTGATCTGCGAACCATGAGGCCACATCAAATTCTTGCCGTATGTGATCACATGGAAAATATGACCTTCAGTGATGCTCTTAAGCGCGTCCGATTTGTAGTTCGGAACACCGTTGTAATTTCCTTTCTTCACTCCCTCCACTTCTACTCCCTCTGCAACTTTACCATTGCCTTCTCCTTTCGGACCGTGACAATGATCACAATACATTTCATAGAGCGCTTTCCCGCTTGCCACAACATCAGCCGTTGAATCTAATGGATTTCTCAAGCGATCGGCAAGACGGAGTCCTGTAGAATCATTTGGAAGTCTGTATGGTAGCCAACCTTGTGCATTTCTTTTAACCGTGTTCGGAGCTGGCTCGCGCATGTTAATCAGGTATTTGCCATTGAGACGATTGGAATTAAAGAATTCCGCGTGGCCCTGTGATTTTCCTGGAGCAGCAGGATAATCTATTGATGTGAGCCAACGTCCTGCATCTTCGTCCACAATCTGAGAGTATGGTTCATAGGCAACGGAGTGATACATGTTCGGAGCATATTCCTTACCCTGATTATCTCCGCTAGCACCACATGACGTCAAGAGTGCGGCAGTCGAAATTCCTATAATCAAGCTTTTTAGTAAGCGCATATTCTTATTGAAATTATTCAAATGATTTAGTGTTGACTTCCGATGCTCCAACCTCTCTTAACAACAGTGATATTTCGTTTGTTGTTTTACTGGCGTTCAGATCGATATCAATCGCCATTACATGTTTGTCATCTGTACTTCTCACGTCAAATTGGCGCGGCCATCCGTACGGCTTCATGTCACTGATGATTACGAATGTGGCCACCATTCCAAGCGCTGAAAGTAAAACAGTCATTTCAAATGTTACCGGAATAAAAGGAGGCAATGACACGAAATTTTTACCACCAATAATCATCGGCCAGTCATAGCCTAACATCCATATCTGCATCAGTAACGCAAGACTCGTTCCTGTCAAACCGAAGATAAACGCGGCGATCGGCAAACGGCTTCTCTTATATCCCAAGGCATCGTCAAGGCCGTGCACCGGGAATGGAGAATATACTTCGTGGATTTTCACTCCGCTCGTTCTGATTTTTTTTACCGCGCTTAACAGCACGTCTTCATCATCAAAAACTCCGACCAGAAAATTCTTATTAACGTCCATTGTTATGAATTAAAATCGACTAAATCAATTAATGTCTTGGTAAACCACCTTCAACAGGAGTAACTACACTTGCTTCTTTCTTCTCAGACGTTGCCTTCACGATACTTTTCACCTCAGCCATGTTGATGACCGGGAAGAACTTAGCGAACAGCAAGAATGCACTGAAGAAGAAACCAAATGTGAAGAGGTATTCCCCGATATCATACATTGTCGGATGGAACATTGTCCAACTCGATGGAATGTAATCACGATGAAGAGAAGTCACGATGATCACAAAGCGTTCGAACCACATACCAATGTTCACGATGATCGACAATACAAATGTTGCAACGATGCTTGTGCGGATTTTCTTGATCCAGAAAAGCTGCGGAGAAATAACGTTACA
>CBQWHS010000067.1:0-11075 GCA_967728665.1 uncultured Chryseosolibacter sp.
GCAAGACATTTAAAATCGACAGGCAAACATCGAGGCCAATAAAATCTGCGAGTTGCAGAGGTCCCATCGGATGAGCCATTCCTAACTTCATGACTGTATCAATTTCTTCAACACCAGCAACGCCTTCATACAATGAGTAAATAGCTTCGTTGATCATCGGCATAAGAATCCGGTTGGCAATGAATCCAGGATAGTCATTTACTTCAACAGGAACTTTGCCCAGCGCTTTTGACACATGCATAATTACTTCCGTGACTTCATCCGTGGTGCTATAGCCACGAATCACCTCAACGAGTTTCATTACAGGCACTGGGTTCATGAAATGCATGCCGATCACTTTTTCAGGCCGTTTCGTAACCGATGCAATTTTAGTGATTGAAATGGACGATGTATTCGACGCAAGAATTGCAGCAGGTGGTGCTGCCTCATCTAGTTGTTTAAAAATATTAAGTTTGAGATCTACGTTTTCGGTAGCT
This sequence comes from uncultured Chryseosolibacter sp., assembly GCA_967728665.1. Classification (GTDB taxonomy): domain Bacteria; phylum Bacteroidota; class Bacteroidia; order Cytophagales; family Cyclobacteriaceae; genus Chryseosolibacter. The sequence goes on from CBQWHS010000067.1 coordinate 477, forward strand.
GCCTCGATTACGAGGTCGGCATTGGCCACGCCAGTTTTTATGTCGGTGAATGTAGTGATGTTCTGTAACGTTGCTCTTTTGACTTCTTCGGTTATGGCTTGCTTTGCCAACTGTCGATCAAGGTTTTTTTCTATTGTTGAGATCGCTTTTTTAAGAGCATCCCCGGAGATGTCGATCAAGGCAACCTTATAAGTCATTTGTGCAAAAACGTGGGCGATTCCATTTCCCATCGTTCCAGATCCGATAACAGCAATGTTTTTCATGCAAGGAAATTAATGCGCAAAGATAGAGGAGAAGCTTAAAGCTCAAAGTCAAAAGCTTGATACTCGATAATAATTACGAATTACAAATAAGGAATACGAAATGAATGCAGGAACTTATTCCCAAGGTAGTCGCTTGTCTTTACCAAAAGCCAATTATCAAATCATCTAATGACAACCAAATCTGATCACGAACCGCTGACACCGCCAATGCCTAATTCCTGATACCGTTATCAAATGCCCACCTCTGTTCAGCCAGATTCCAATTATCCAACGACCCTTACCACCCAATTCCATAATCCTCTCCATGATTACTCGAACCGCCCCAGAAGCTTCCGTGTTTCCAATCGAAGAATATCGCATTGATAGGGCCTGACGTTCGCTCTTCAAACGAAAGTTTATACCCCATGTTTATTAATTCTTTCCTGACATAAGGTGGGGTGCTTTGATGAAGTAAAATGTTTCCAGGTTTTGGTTTTCGGTCTTCTCCGCCAAGGGACAAATAAAATTGATATGTGTTGATGTTCGGTGCCTCAACTGCTTCTTGTACCGTCATTCCAAATTCAACAACATCGAGGAAAAATTGCAGAAGATTTTGATCTTGGGTGTCACCGCCCTGGACTGCGAATGACAAAAAGGGCTTTCCATCTTTCAATGCAAGCGTAGGCGTGAGCGTCACGCGTGGACGCTTCCCTGGCTCTACTACATTAAACGGATTTAACTTAGGATCAGTGACAAAACTTTGCATCCGTTGACTCATTCCAACACCCGTTTTTCCAGCGATGCAGGAAGGAATCCATCCACCACTTGGCGTAATCGAAACTACCCATCCATCTTTGTCGGCAGCTTCCACTGACGTTGTTCCCAACCAAACCTGATTTAAATATTCTTCATTTAAAGGAGTAATATTTTCCGTTCGCGAAACTTGTTTCCATTGCTTCAAAAAAGCAGAATAAGGATTGACTTTTCCCTCGAACGGATATGGATCGCCAGGGGCAACCTTGATATCGTTACGTTCCCAGTTGATACTCTTCGCTCTTTCTTTTGCATACTCTTTCGATAATAATCCTTTGATTGGTTCTTCAGGTGCGAAGTATGGATCTCCATAATAAAAATCACGATCAGCAAAAGTTAGATTCATTACCTGGTAAAGTGTATGAATATATTTCGCTGAATTGAATCCCATACTTTTGATATCGATGTTCTCCAGGATATTCAGCGCTTGCAACATCATCGGCCCTTGCGTCCACTGCGACAACTTGTAAACATCGATCCCTTTGTAATTAACTTTCAACGGCTCTTCCTCAATTACCTTCCACTTTGCAAGGTCTTCAAGTGCGATGAGTCCGCCTTGTTCCTGACATCCCCTCACAAATTCTTTGGCAATATCACCACGATAAAACCGATCCATTCCAGCATAGATCGCTTCCTTTCTGTTCTTGCCTTTCTTCAAAGCTTGTTGTTCCGCCTCGACCATTCGTGTGAGCGTTTGCAGCAAATCAATCTGCTTAAATATTTCGCCCGGCTCTGGTGCTTCGCGATTTTCGCCAAGGTGTGTTAAGAAGACACTCTTCGAATAAGGCCATTCTTTGATTCTTGATTTATCGCGCTCGATGGAGTTTGCAGTTTGAGCTTCAATCGGATAGCCTTCAGCCAACTGCATCGCTGGAGCAAGAACGTCTTTTAAACTCATTGTTCCATATTCGGCGAGCATCGTGCAAAGCCCACCGGGAGTTCCGGGTGTGACAGCCGAGAGAGGACCGTACTCTGGAGGAAAGTTCATTCCTTTGCTCTTGAAGAAATCAGCCGTTGCACCCGTGGGCGCAACACCAAGTGCGTTGATGCCGATTACTTTCCCTGTTTTCGGATTGTAAATCAACGCTTGTGTTTCTCCACCCCAGGCGAGCACGTCCCACATCGTACACGTGGCTGCCAGCATTGCGCAGGAGGCATCAATTGCATTTCCACCTTTCTGAAACATCATGCTTCCAGCTGTCGCGGCTAGTGGTTTGCCTGTTATGGCTATCCAATGTTTTGCATGCAGTGGAGGCTTTTGCGTTTGTTGTCCGACAGCAAATTGGACAATGACTGTAAACAACAAAAGAATAGTTGATGTCTTTATAAATTTTACCATGCAAAAAAGGTAAGGCGTTTCGTTAACGAATCCAATTAGTCATATGACAAAAATCAGCACACGAGTTTCAGTGGCATAATTTTAGACTTGGTTTTTTCTTGTAGTTTTGAGTTGGTTTTATAACTCCCTACATGGCAAACGATCAATCCCTTTTCCTAAAGAATCTCTGGTACTTTGCCTTTCATTCAAGTTTTATTAAAAAAGACAAACTAACCGCGAAGCAAATCGCAGGAGAGAGAATTGTTTTTGGGCGAGATGCAAACGGAAAAATTTTCGCATTGCGCGACAATTGCCCTCATCGCGGGGTGCCTCTTTCTGAAGGTTGGTTTAAGGAGGGAATAATTCAATGCTGCTACCATGGATGGCAGTTTGGCACCGATGGTGTTTGCAAAGGCATTCCGGCAATCACACCGGGCAGCAACGTTGACTTTGCAAAAGTGCGTGTGTTCCAATATCCGATCGAGGAAATCAGCGACACCATCTGGGTTTACATCCCTGATAAGAAATTGCATTTTTCTATTGAACCGAAAATTGCTCCGCCGGATTTGATAATCGATCGTTCGAATAAATTTTTACACGTAGAGACAGTAATACTTCCGGCCAACATTGATCATTCCGTCATTGGGCTCATTGATCCTGCTCATGTTACATTTGTTCATCAATCCTGGTATTGGCGTTCGGCAAAAAAATTGCGGCCGAAGGAAAAACATTTCGAACCAACACCACTCGGATTCAAAATGGTGCGGCATGCACCTTCAAGCAACTCGAAAGGATACAGTGTTCTCAAAGGAGGTACATCAACCGAAATAACTTTTGAAATTCCAGGCAACCGATATGAGCATATCAAAGTAGGAGAGAGACATCAGGTTGTCTCTATTACTACGCTGACCCCACTCGATGAAAACCGAACCGAATTAACGCACATATTCTTTTCAACATTGCCGGCAACAAAATGGTTGTGGTGGCCATTGAAACGCCTTGGAAAAAAATTCATTGGTCAGGACCTCGGTGTTTTCCATAAATTGAGTAAGGGACTTGAGTCGAACCCAACCCTGATGCTTATCGGTGAACCCGATACACAAGCAAGATGGTACCACGAGATAAAACGCCTTTGGCAAAAAGCCCAACAAGACAACGCTGCATTTGAAAACCCGATCAAACCACAAACCCTTCATTGGGTCACCTAAGCATCAATCAACTTTTTTCAAACGTTTCAACTCACTGTCGATGAAATTTCTGTTCATCCATTTGTCTCCGATCATTACACCTTCGATGTTTCGGGTTTGACTGATATCGCGCAGTGGATTCCCATTGAGAAGAACGAGATCAGATTGAAAACCGTCCTTAACCAATCCGGAATCTTTTTTATTGAGATATCTAGCCACGTTAACGGTACCTGTGGTCAGCGCTTGGAACGGCGTAAGTCCCGAACGAACCAGATATTGCAATTCGTTATGCGTAGAAAAGCCAGGCACGTTGAAAATTTGTGGTGCATCACACCCAAGCAAAAGTCCCACGCCATTTCTCTGACATTCTTTTATAAGTTTCCTGCGAAGTGTTATTAGTGCATTTAGTTTTGAAACATTGTATTCCGGATTGTTAAGCAAGTTGGTTTTGCTTGTGTTCCACTGTTCAACCATCTCCGGTTTCATGAACTTCCTGTCAGGGTCATTTTTGAAATCATCAATCGAAAACGAAGGAGAAAACCATCGCTCAGCCAACGACTGTGTTGGTACCACCCAGATACTGTTCTTCTTCAGTGCCGACATCAGTGCAGGGATCTTTGTTGTATCTGCTTTGTCGGCAATGAACATTCCGAAAAGACCGGCTTGCTGTTCAACCATCTTGTCAACACCTGGCACCAGTGCCTCTACAAATCCATCGAGGTGATCGATCGAAGAGTAGCCCGCTTCGATTGCTCTCCAAACCCCAACATTAAAAGACACATGTCCAACAAATGGAATTCCTACTTGCTTTGCTGCGGCTGCGATAGAGTCGAACTTGATTCGCGAAAGCCCGGGATGAAGTTTAAGAAAATCATAGCCTTGCTTTTTTTGGTTCCGAACCATTGCAGCACCGGCTTCGGGCGATGTAACGCTCATGCCGCTGAATGACGGACCTGTGGTGTAAAAGTGTGGTGCAAGAATTTCACCGGAGTTGATCTTGTCTCTTAACTCGAGATGACGTGGATGTCCGAGCATTCCGCGAATAGTTGTGATGCCATTAACGGCGAAAAGGGAAACCACTTCTTTCATAGGTTCGATGTCGTCAATGGGCGGAACATGGGCGTGCATTTCTGCGAGTCCCGGAATCAAGTATTTGCCGTTGCCTTGAATGACAAGAGATGCCTTCGGAAATTTGATTTTGGATGCCGGTCCGATTGAAGTGATTCTACCATTCTTCGTGACAACCGTTTGATGTTCAAGTACTCTGTCGGCATCCATTGCGATGACGCTGACGTCATAGAATACGATTTCCCGATCTTTGGAAGAGACAACTTGCTGAGCGTTCGTAAGCACGGAAACGCAGGCTATGGCTAGAGTTAATATCAGTCGCATAAAAGGTGATTTGATATTGAATTTCTAAAAAAAACTGTCACCGCATTTCAATTCTGTTTAATGGCAAGAATCTTTTTTAAGAGGCGACAATGGTTGCTTAATTATTGCGTTAAATGAGCTATCTTTGAAAAATTTATCAAGTTGAATCCCGGTCAAACCATAGCACTTTATCAGCCTACGCTTCATGCGATTGCAATGAAGTTCCTGAAATGTAAAGCAGATGCAGAAGATGTTGTTCAGGAGACGTTCATTAAGTGGCTGAATGCAGAGCAGGAAAAGATTCAGAACACAAAGGCCTATCTTATAAAGGCGGTGACCAACAATTGCCTGAACCACCTTGAAACGCTGAAACGAAAAAAGACAGAGTACCTGGATTCGTTTCACTGGCCTGAGATCATCGAAAAGTTCAAGGAATCAGACTATTTCGCTAACCTGGAGCTTGATGTTGAATTAAGTAAAGCCTTTCATGTGTTGCAGCACAAACTTGAACCCTTGGAGCGTGCTGTTTATATCCTAAAGGAGGCATTTGACTTCGATTATAAGGCATTGCAGGTGCTTTTGGATAAAAAACAAGAACACTGCCGCCAGCTGTTTTCAAGGGCAAAAAAGAAGCTCGAAGATGAAAAACAGAGGCTTAATAACGCCATTGACGAAAAGACGGCCCTGTTGAAAAGTTTCAAAGAATCATGCGAATCAGGCACTGCAGCTGATTTCATTGCGGAAGCCAAAAGCCAGATTTCGGCGGCATTAGCCAATAAATAAAAAATAATTTTCACTTTTTGTCACAAAACGCGGGACTGGCTGTCTTGATAAAAGTTAACCGCGCTATTAACTATAGCCGGTTGACGGTTCAACCAAAACCTATAAATTATTCATGGTAATCTTAATTATTTTTGGCGCCTACTGGTACCTATCCTTGTTTTTCCAAACTTTCTTTCTTCATCGTTATGCAGCGCACCACGCGTTCACAATGAGCAAAAGAACGGAAAAAGTATTTTTTGTTTTAACCTGGATGTTTCAGGGATCAAACTATCTGAGCCCTTACGGCTATGGCGTAATGCATCGTATGCACCACGCATTTGCCGACACGGAAAATGATCCGCATTCTCCTAAGTATGATGAGACCATCTGGAATATGATGTGGAAAACAAAGACAATCTATTCGTCTATTGCAAATAAAAAATTGGTTCCTGAAAAACGTTTCACTGAAGGTGTTCCCCAGTGGGAGTCGTTTGACAAGTTTGCCAGATCATGGCCATCAAGGATTTTCTGGGGATTATGTTATATCGCTACGTTCGTAATATTTGCAACTGCGTGGTGGCAATGGGCCCTGCTTCCGGTAATGTTTTTGATGAGTCCTGTGCACGGTGCGATCATCAATTGGTTTGCGCACAAGTATGGTTACAGAAATTTTGAAGTTGGTGACACTTCACGTAATTTTTTGCCTGTTGATTTTTTAATGATGGGCGAATCCTATCATAACAATCATCACAAAAATGGCGGACGCGCAAATTTCGGTGGCATACGCTGGCACGAGATCGATCCAACATACATCATGATCCGTATTCTTGATGGACTTCATATCATCAAGATCAATAAACAAAAAGAAATTGTTCTGCAGAATGTAAAGAAGGCTGCATAGCCAATTACCTTCTACCCAAGGAAAGGCGTTTGACTACATCGAACGCCTTTTTATTTTTCCGATTATTATTCCAAGTATGAGCTCTTTGAGGCCAAACTTCTTTTCTGCTTTTTTGTGTTCATGACGAAAGGTTCGTGTAGCGTGCTTGTTCGACTTGGTGTAATTTTCAGTTTTCTTGTTAACAATAGCACCGTTATCATTCTTACCTTCCGTGCTTTCGGCTCCCTCGGTTGGAACAATTTTTCGTCCCTGACTGCTTGCATAAACCTGCGTAAACTCCGCTCCGAACAACAGAATTAAGCCAGAGTAGCTAACCCATAACATAATGAGGATAATAGAACCCGCGGCCCCATAAGTCGAACCCGGGTCGCTCTTCGCAAAATAGATTCCAAGCAAAAATTTAGCGATGACAAAGAGCACCGCAGTGAGCACTGCACCAGACCATACATCGCGCCACTGAATTTTTGCATCCGGAAGAAACTTAAACATCGCTGCAAACAGAACTGTGATCACACCAACGGAAACAAAAATGTCCAGCACCTTGAATATTACCATCATGCTTTCCGCCAAATAACCTGAGAGCCAAGCGCTCAGCGCGGTGAGGGCTGCAGATAACACCAGCGAAACAAGTAATAGAAAACCGATTACCAGGATGAGTCCAAACGAAAAGATCCGATCTCTGATGAGCTTAAGTATTTTTTGCTTTGGTTTGGGCTTTACCTCCCACATCTTATTTAGTATCTGCTGAAGTTGATAGAATACTCCGGTAGCACCGAAAATAAGAGTAGCCACACTTAAGATTGTTGACAACGCGGTGCCTTGACTTTCGCTCGCGGTCGCGATCATTTTTTGAATATCGCTGGCAGTATTTCCTCCAACAATTCCACCGATTTGGGTGCTCAACTGTTTTGTCACGGCCTCCGTGCCCCAAAAGTAGCCAGCAAGATTAATGATAATTACAAGCAAGCCAGGCAATGAGAATATTGTGTAGTAAGCGATAATAATACTGTTGTTGAAAGGCTCACGCTCGTTCCATTGGGCATACGTTTCTTTGAGAAGCGTTCCAAAATTCTTGATATTTAAAACGGCCATATGAATTGATCCGACATTCATTAACCTGTGCAAAAAACATGTGCCCTCGACTATCAGTCATCTTGCTTACAGAAACATTTAACCGCTGGTGGACTGTACTCATATCCCGGTGACTAATCATGCGGGATTGTCATTCCGATTTCGCTTATTGCTTTGATTCACTTATCCAACTTTACTAATCATGACTGAACGGAAAACGAATTCAACAAACTATCTTAACCAATCTTTCCTGGAGACCAAGTGCGCTTTAAACGAAGTCATTCACTTATTAAGCAAGCGCTGGTTAACAGAAGTGTTGTTTAGTATAGAGGAAGGAAATAATCGCTTCTCAAGCATTAAAGAAGACCTCAAATTAATCAGTGATCACATTTTAGCCGATCGTCTGAAATTGTTGGAAGAATATTCGTTAATAAATAAGAATCAATTAAGTGAAGTGCCATCGCGAATCGAATATTCACTTACAGAAACCGGCACAAAGCTTAGCAGCATTCTCGACCAACTTTGCAAGTTCGGCGAGTTTGAAATGGGATTGCTATCTGACTAAAGGATTAATAACTTCTATTTCGTCTGCGGCATATCTTTTTTGGAAGAACGATTCAAATATTTCTATGCCTGCTATAAAAACGAAACTTCGTTCTCCGCAAAAGCGGGTGACGGAAAAAAAGGAAGCGAAAAAAGATCTTTCTAAATCCTATAATAAGTTCAAGGAATTTGAAGGCCAACAATATACAGGAATGAAAATTGGGTATTACGATAACGGAGAGTGGAAAGAGAAAAAGATAACGCCCGATGAATGGGAAATTAATTATGCGGTGACAAAACGCAGAGCCGGCAAAGCTCCGGAGGGATCAGGAGTTCCAGTTGGCACTGAATATCATTGGTACATTCTCGCACACCAACATGCTAGGAAACTAAACGCCAACGACTACACAACAACCCTTAGCGGATTAAAATTTAAACTTGCGCACAAACGCTTTGACAAAGAAACCTGGAGCGCCTCCGATAATGCCCAGCGAAAAAAACTTATCAAAATACTTCAGCAGATGATCACACAACTCCAAAAACAAGTGGAGTAACAGGGGAGAAGGCTCTATATCCAGTGGGCAATTAAGTATCAGTGGTCTTGTATTCTCAATATCCACTATGCATCTTTGTTCACAATCAAACGACACCTTCAATCTATGAAAAAGTTTTTCCTTATTCCTCTGCTGTCAATAGTATGTCTCGTCTGTAATGCTGACGTAACCCTTCCCAAAATTTTTGGAAGCAATATGGTGCTTCAACGCGATAAGCCCATAGTCGTATGGGGTTGGGCATCGCCAAAAGAAAAAATTACCATCACGTTTAAGGATCAGAAAAAAACAATTACCGCGAGCCAGGACGGACAATGGAAAATTAGTTTGCCCGCTCAATCCGCAGGCGGGCCTTATGATCTTTCCGTCAATGGAAAAAATAAAATCACGCTTTCAAATATTCTTATTGGTGATGTCTGGGTTTGTTCCGGCCAATCCAATATGGAATGGGTGGTGAGCAATTCGAATAACGCGGCACAGGAAATTAAAGATGCCAATTATCCCACGATCCGGCATATCAAAATTCCGAACACCGTTGCCTCAAGTCCTCAAAAAGATATTCCCGGTGGAGAATGGAAAGTTTGTTCTCCTGAGAACGTTGGAAGTTTTACTGCGGTAGGATATTTCTTCGCGCGAGAATTAACAAAAGAATTAAACGTACCCATTGGTTTGATTAATACTTCATGGGGAGGCACGCATGCCGAAACGTGGACGAGTCGCGAAGCCTTCGAAAACAGTGATGAATTCAAGTCGATGATCGCATCGATGCCAAAACTTAACCTTGATAGCCTGACAAAACAGAAAACGGGCGAAATGATGAAGCGAATTGTTGCCATGCAAGGATCGCTACCCGATCAAAAAACAATTGAGCAATGGAAAACAATTTCTGTTGATGATAGTCAGTGGAAGCAGATGAACTTGCCAGGCCTTTGGGAGAACAGTGAGCTGGGAGAATTTGATGGCATAGTTTGGTTTAGAAAAACGTTTACGATCTCAGCCGCTGATGCAGGTAAACCTGCCGCACTTTCATTGACGATGATTGATGACATCGATGAAACATTTGTCAACGGAACAAAAGTAGGAGAGACGAAAAGTTATAACGAGCGAAGAAACTACGCGATACCTGCCGGAGTTTTGAAAGAGGGAGCGAATGTTATCGCGGTGCGCGTAAATGACACGGGTGGTGGCGGTGGAATTTACGGAGACAAGGCGGACATGAAAATATCCATTGGTGGCGCAACACAGTCGATAGCAGGTGACTGGCGTTATCGTATTGAGTCGATTTCGAAAAATACGACAAGTGTTGGTCCGAATAGCTATCCCACTTTATTGTTCAACGCGATGTTGAATCCCTTGATTCCTATTGGCATCAAAGGAGCCCTGTGGTACCAGGGAGAATCTAACGCAGGCAGGGCATATGAATACAGAAAAGCATTTCCATTGATGATTTCGGATTGGCGCAAGCGCTGGGGCCAGGGCGACTTCCCATTTTACTTTGTGCAGCTCGCGAGTTTCAACGCTGGCAATGGCAACAGCAAGAATGGAAGTGGCTGGGCGGAACTGCGTGAAGCACAAACCATGACGCTTTCATTACCCAACACGGGAATGGCGGTGACTACAGACATTGGGGAAGCAAATGATATTCACCCAAGAAATAAACAGGATGTTGGAAAACGTCTCGCGGCTGTGGCGTTGAATCAAACTTATGGCAAGGGCAATGAGTACAGCGGCCCGACTTATAAAAGCATGGAAGTAAAAGGCGATAAAGTGGTGATCAGCTTCGTCCATGCTACTAACGGCTTAATGGTGAAAGATAAATACGGCTACCTGAAAGGTTTTG
>CBQWHS010000068.1:0-11017 GCA_967728665.1 uncultured Chryseosolibacter sp.
TACCTTCATAATCTTACACTAAGTTATTGGATACTAGTCAAAAAGCAGTATGACATTTTTACAAACTTCCGACACAACTACGCACACCACTGAATGTCAATTCAAAAGCAAAGATAAAATCAGTAACAAGATCTCTTAAAATCGTCAACTATCGAAAACTTCTTACAACGGTCTGGATACATGTTGTCTAGCCGGAGCATTTCAATTATTATTGAAGCTTATACCTTAACTATATCTATGGATAGATTCTCTACCAGGCTCCTCATTGGATTGCTTTGCCTCGTTTCAGCTTCGATTTTTGGACAACAAAATTATTACTGGGTTGGTGGCTCCGGATCGTGGACTGAGCTGACTCATTGGGCAACTACATCGGGCGGCTCAACAAAACGAACGAACGTTCCAACGTCTTTAGATGATGTATTTTTTGATGCCAATTCTTTTAGTGGCGGAACAGGAACAGTGATCGTCACCGATGGCGCTATTTGCCATAACATGAATTGGACCGGAGTGACCAACACTCCCACGATTAATGCTTTCCCTGGCGATGCCTTAAATATTTATGGATCACTTACCATCCCCTCAACAGTCCAGCGCGACTTTGCAGGCTATATCTATTTTAAGTCAACCACTACAGGAAATACAATTAACCTTGGTGGCCTTCCTTTAAGAAATCCAGTTAATGAGCAAATATATTTCGAGGGCATCGGAGGAGTGTGGACTCTTACAAGTTCTTTAGAGATTTATGGAATCACTCACACTGCGGGAACGTTGAATTTTAATGGCCAGCAAGTCACAACCTCATGGTTAACGAGTTCAGGAGTTAATACTCGCGCGTTAAATCTTGGTTCGTCTGCAATCACTTGTCCTACTTGGAATCTATCGAGCGCTACTGGCCTTTCCGTAAGTGGCGGAACGTCAATCATCACATCGTCTTACCAGTTCAAAGGACAAGGCTTTACATACAATAATCTGATTGTTGATGGTACTACTACGGTGGTTAACAACAACACGTTCAATATTGTGACGTTGAATGCAGGATCAACATTGAACCTTACTTCCGGAAGCAATCAAACCCTTACAAATTTAGTTTCGAATGGAACATCAGGAAATCTCGTTACGATCGAGTCCACAATCTCTGGAAGCGCGGCAACATTGACGAAAACTGGTGGGGGAACGGTGACAATCAATTACGCAAGCATCCAGGATAACACAGCCTCTCCTGCCGCGACCTTCACGGCAAACAATTCCGGTGACGCAGGCAATAATACCAATTGGTCTTTTACAAATCCGCTTGAGCCAACAACTCAAGCGTCGTCCGCTCAACTGTCGAAAGTGTTGTCCACGTCGATCACGATCAAATGGACAAACGGGAACGGAACGAAACGCCTTGTCGTGGCAAAGGCTGGTAGCGCGCCTGTTACAGCACCAACTGACGGAACACCTTATACTGCACAAGCTCAATTTGGGACCGGCTCGCAAGTCGCTGCCGGTGAGTTTGCTGTTTACTCGGGAAGCGGAAACTCCGTTACGATCACTGGATTAACTGCTGGACTTGCATACTATTTCAAAGTATATGAATTCAACTCTGGCTCTGGAAGCGCTGTAAACTATTTAACCACCTCCCCTGCATCAATCAACGGAACAACTCTTCCCACAAGCGCAGTTATCATTAGTAACTCCCCGGTGTCAGTTTGCTCCGGAAATTATTATTCTTCAGGAGGAGCCTACTATTACAGCAACAGCGAAAGTTTCACGCAGACACTTTCATCATCAACCGCTGGCAGTAAAGTCCGACTCACGTTCTCATCCTTTTTCACCAGTGGAAGCGGTGATGTCTTAAATATTTATGATGGCGCAAACACATCCGCTCCGCTGATCGGAAGCTACTACTCAAGTACATCGCCCGGCACAGTCACGGCGACAAATTCAGCAGGCCAATTAACATTACAATGGACTTCGGATGCCAATACCACAAGCACGGGTTGGATCGCGGCGATCTCATGTGTTGTTCTCGACACTGAGCCTACCACTGGTGCGTCCTCCATTGGAGGATCTATTTCGGGTTCAAGCCTGAATTTCAATTGGACGAATGGCAATGGAGCAAAGAGGATTGTTGTAGCGCGGCAAGGAACTGCAGTTACTGGATTCACGCCAGCCGATGGAACTGACTATGTAGCAAATGCGAGTTACGGAAGTGGAACAAGTTTGTCTGGAAATTATGTCGTGTATAATGGAAGTGGAAATACTTTCACGATGACTAACCTCACGCCAAGCACTACTTATTACATTTCTATTTACGAATACAACGGTGCCAACACATCGGCCAACTATCGCGCAACTGCGACAAATGGTTTCTCGACCACATCAAGCATGGCGAGCGAACCTACGGTGGCAGCCACTAACCTCACAGTAACTCCGTATTCACAAAGCGCTGTAAGCATTGGCTTCACTGCAGGAAACGGTGTGCAAAGAATTGTAGTCATGAGGCAAGGTTCGCCTGTCAATGCATTACCTGTTGATGGCACCCTCTATACGCTCAACACTGATTTTTCAACAGCCACTGACCTTGGAAATGGAAACAAAGTTGTTTATACTGGAAGTACAACCAGCTTTCAAGTTATTGGACTGTCTCCGAGTACAACATATTACGCTGCCGTCTTTGAATTCAATGGTATATCTGCAGGAGTCACTAATTATCTGACGTCTTCTCCGCCTACAGCATCTGGTTTTACCAGGGCACCGGCTCCGACTGTCGTCTCAAGCGCGGGCACCGTTCTCTCGCAAAGTTTCAACTCAATTAAATTTTCATGGACTGTCGGTAATGGCGCGCGGAGGATCGCCATTCTCGAACAGACTGCTGTTGCCAAAACGGTTCTGAATGGCACCGCCTATACCGCGAATTCAATCTTTGGTCAAGGTTCTTCTGTCGGCACTAATGCATACGTGGTTTATGACGGCACAGGAAACACGGTGGAAGTTACAGGACTTGAGCCCAATAAAAGTTATTTTCTTACCGTTTTAGAATACAACGGCACGGGGCAATACATTACATATCTGATGTCAGGAAGCACAGCGTATTCATCAACGTTGAAATACAAGCCGACTGTTTCCGCTTCTAATTTAGTAGCGTCAAACATCACATCAGGTTCAGTCGATCTTAGCTGGACGAGAGGAAACGGGGACTATGTTGTTCTGCTTGCGCGTGAAGTCGATCCCATCACTCAATTACCAAAAGATTCAACAACGGTAAATGATCCAGGGTCTACAGATTTTGGCGCCGGGAGTTCGATTAATGGTGCTGTGGTCATTTATAAGGGAACAGGAAGTGCGTCAAAAGCGACTCGCCTAAATCCACTGGCCACCTACCAATTCGCTGTTGTTGAATTCAATTCTGTCTACTCAAACCCACAGTACTATAATTATTTTTTGACTACAAACGTTCCTACAACCAGTATCCAGACAGTTGCAGGAAAAAATTACTATTGGGTTGGTGGAAAAGGGAAATGGTCTGAACTAAATCACTGGGCGACAACATCAGGGGGTTCAACATTTCATACCAGTGTGCCAACAACATCTGATGACGTATTCTTCGATGGCAATTCTTTCGGTAGTGATGCCGACAGTGTTCTGATTGACCTATCTGTCATTAAGTGTAGGAATATGGATTGGACCGGTACAACTGAAAAAGCATCATTGATAGCAACCAATGTTACCGGCTCCACCTGTTGGGTCGATTTAATGGTGAACGGCTCGTTGAAACTCACGAGTGCGATGAAGATCAATGTTGCAGAAATAATTTTTACTGCGACAACAAAAGGAAATACGATTGATCTTGGCGGGAAAACAAGTACGACCACTTCATGTGGGTCGTCATTTAGGTTTGATGGTCCAGGTGGAGAATGGACTCTGGCAGGAAATCTGAATTTATATTTCGTTTCACTTTACCAGGGAACACTCAAAGCAAATAAATTTTCAATCGAAGCTTCAATAACGGAATTCTTTTATAGTGCTGGAAAAAAAGGAATACTGGATCTTGCGAATTCAAATCTTACAGCCTATTCAATCAATAACGGCCAGAATGGAACTATTCTGGGAGGTACCATTTATCTAAACAGATCAAATCCAAATTATTTATACGCTAATGGAGCCTCTTACCGAAAGGTTGTTTTGAATGGCGTCAATACCAACAACAGCACCTATATTATGGGCGGAGCCAGCATCGACAGCCTTGTGGTAAGTGGGGGACACCAAGTTATTCTTGAATCTGGCAAGACACTGAACATAAACACTTTTATTCTGAACGGAGACACTACACGAAGTTCATTCATAAGGGCCAGTACGATCGGGAGCGCTGCAACAATTTCGAAGGCTAGTGGAACGGTAAACATTAGCTATGTATTCCTTAGCGATAACATCGCAACCGGAGGTGCAGTGTTCAATGCA
Source organism: uncultured Chryseosolibacter sp. (assembly GCA_967728665.1). GTDB lineage: Bacteria > Bacteroidota > Bacteroidia > Cytophagales > Cyclobacteriaceae > Chryseosolibacter. Next base: position 4,444 of record CBQWHS010000068.1, read on the forward strand.
AACAATTGTGTGGACAAAGGCAATGTGAGTGGATGGAATATTACAACACCTCCTGTGTTACTTCCGAAAAGATCAGCGGCAAATATTGTGTTCTACAAAGTCTTGAAGAATCAATTAAAAATGAGATGGAATGTCGGAGACGGAACGGGTCGAATCGTTGTCTTGAAAGAAGGATCGCCGGTCGATAAACTTCCATCGTATGGAACGACTTATAGCGCCAGCAATATATTCGCGTCCGGCGCAGACATTGGCAATCAAAACTATGTCGTTGCCAATGGAATTGCTGACTCTGTTGTCATCAGTAACCTCACGCCGGGTAAATTATATTACGCGGCAGTATTTGAATACAATGCCTGGAGTAACTATATAAAATACAAGACCACATCACCGGCTATAGCCAGCATTGTAATGGTGAACAACGAAGACATAATAGTTGATAACGCTACGACTTACGCTTGCAATGTTCGTTTCTATGACGAGGGTGGTAAGGGATATTACAAAAACAACAAGGGTTTTACCCAAACGATTTATCCAGATCCGGCATCAACCAATTCAAAAGTTGCCGCGTTGTTTAACACTATTAATTTATTTTTCCTGGACACGTTGATTGTTTATGACGGGCCAAACACATCCGCTCCTATACTTACAAAGCTTGTTCAAACGAAACCAACGCAACCGATCTATGCGCAAAATGGAGCGGGAGCTCTTACCTTTAAATTCAAGACGCATGCATACTCGTACAGCGGAAGTTATATTGGTTGGGAGGCCGAAATATTCTGCTCTGGAACACCTACAGGTAGTGAGCCAACTGTTCAGGTCTCTGGTGTGGGAATTACCAATGAAACTGCGAGCAGTATGAAAGTGAATTTCACAAAAGGAAATGGCGTAGGACGAACCATTGTCGCTCGCGCGGGATCTGCAGTTTCGAAAACTGTTTTTGATGGCATCGATTACAGGGCCGACCCAACATTCGGCAACGGAGCCAATCTGGGCGATGGAAATTTTGTTGTCTACAATGGAGCGAACGAATCTTTTGATCTTAACGGCCTCCAATCCAATACTATCTATCATTTTGCGGCCTTTGAATTCAACGGCACCGGGAACAATAAGAATTACCTGGCCAACCCTGCGCTCGGAAAAGATACGACCTTCTATCTCCCGCCAACGGTAATTTCAAACAGCCTGGTTTTTAACAATGTCTCAGCCACAACCATTGGGCTCTCTTTCTTTGTTGGGAATGGCACCGGCAAACTTCTCCTGATGAAGAAAGGTGGACCTATCACTGCAGTGCCTGAAAATGGAAAAGAATACCTTTCTCCTACGGTGATGAGCGACAACTCCACTGTGGTTGCCAGCGGTTCATTCAGCAGTGCTTCTGTGTTCCAGCTCGAACAGTTGACAACCTATTACTTTAAGATCTTCGACTACAATGGCAATGGCACGCGAAGAGTGTATCAAACAACATTGACACTCACAGGTAATACCACAACAAAAGGACCAACAATCAAGCTGGGAAAAATAAGCCCAACCTATTGTGCGCAATCCACAATTGAAGCGCCGTTTAGCACAAATGGTACGTTCAACTCAGACAACAAATTTTCATTGCAGCTATCGAATGACGCCGGAAGCTTTGATTCTCCAGTCGTACTAAAAGATTCTGTTATCCTAAGTCAGAATGCTGTTATCCGTGGCCTCCTTCCGCTTTCAACTACTGGTGGAACCGGATACAAAGTAAGAATCATTAGCACATCTCCTGTCGTAATTGGCGATAGCATTCGAACGATCAGTATTCCGGTGGTGCCAACGCCAACGTTCACGGTAGCCGATTCGACATTCACCACGACGAACACGCAGGGAAATCAATGGTTAAGAAACGGCCAGGCGATAGCAGGTGCAACGGGAACGTCGTATCGCTATAAACTTGGAGGAGTGTATGCATTGATGATAACATTAAATGGCTGCTCAAAAATTTCGCTGCCTTATGTTGTCACCAGCATCGAACATCCTTTTGGAGAAACTCCTGTGAGTTTGTATCCAAATCCTGTTAAGAATGAACTTGTTATCGAAACCGAACATCTCAGAGAGGGACAATATTCAATTTACAGCATTCATGGCAACGGAATTATTTCCGGAACGGTATCGGAAAGACGGTTGGTTGTGAACACGGAGAAATTTTCATCAGGTATCTACTTGATACGTTTTGTGAAGGGTGGCAAGTCCATCTCCATGACGTTTGTAAAAGAATAACGAACTCCGAATGCTACTATCAAATGCTTACTTTTGTTCAGACAAATGCAATTAACCAATTGCCTAAATGATAAGACAACAAGAAGCATGAAGTACGAGTAATCATAATCATCTTAAATTTGTTAATTGAAAAGATCTGCCATTACTGGCGGATCTTTTTTTTATCACATGCTGTAAATATTGCCGCCTATAACAATTATTTCCATCTTCAATTTTGGATCACTATTTTCCGCTGAATAAAATATGAGTTATTATCGTTTTGCTGTTAAGTTATTCCTGATCTTCTTTTTGGCTGGCTCAGTCATATTGCTTCTCTTTTATCTCGATCCTTCATTGCGCAAAGCCATTCTCGCCTATCAGTTTACGATTGGCGCAATCATCGTGAACTGGCTGTTTGCGTTGTTTCTCCTGTTTGTATTTTTAAGGCGCGGACTACCGCTGGTCTTGCTACTAAAAAGTCTCGGCATTCTTGCGATCAATATTCCTATAGGAATTTTCTATTCCAATATGATGATCTGGATTTTGAGTTATGCGAGAGTGACGCTGGAAAATTCAACTCCGGTCGACATTAAAGATATTCAGCTTTCGGGTTGTCAGACTGAAATCATCAATAAGCTTAACGCGAACGAATCACAAACGGTCTGGATTAAAATCCCTCATGATTGTGACATTACCATTGAATATAAATCGGCAAACGCCACGAGGAAAGAACCCATCGCGACGGGTTTGTCTGAGGGCAAAGGGTTTAAGATGACCTACTATCTAAAATAAAAAACCCGGAATCGCTCCCGGGCTTTTTGCTCATCATTAACCTAATTCAAAATCAAAATTTGTAGCGTACAAACGCTTCCATTGCTTCGTATTCAGCAAGACCCAATGCATTGTAACCTGCAGCAGTAGCGTGGTTTCTATCTTCAGCACGCATCCAGAATTCACGTTTGTCGCTTCCGGGGAACATAGCACTATCTTTCTGTGATTGGTGCTTGAACACTGCTCTACGTTTTCTCATCAATTCATCCGGACTGAGCGGAACTGCCATTTCAATCTGGTCGATGTCCCACTCTTGCCACGCGCCCCGATATAACCAAACCCAACAATCTTTCATCCAGCTCTCATTCTTCAAGCGTTTCACGGCTTCAAAAATAGCTGCGAGACAAACCCGATGTGTTCCGTGCGGATCAGACAAATCACCAGCAGCATAAACCTGGTGAGGTTTAACCTTTACAAGAAGATCAACGATCAACTGGATGTCTGCTTCACTTAACGGTTTCTTCTTAACAGCTCCTGTCTCGTAAAATGGCATGTCCAAAAAATGCATTTGCTCATCAGGTATTCCGACATAACGTCCACCTGCTTTTGCTTCTCCCCTTCTTATCAAACCTTTTATTCTTAAAACTTCTGAACTATCATTTTGTCCCGGCCCTTTTCCGCGTATCGAAGTAACAATGTCATTGTAAAACTTTTCACCATCCGCTTTGCTCAATCCAAACTCCACATTGAAGTCTCGAACAAAGTCTGCAAATCGCACTGCATCATCATCAAACACAGCGATGTTACCTGAGGTTTGATAGGCAACGTGAACTTCATGTCCCTGATCAACAAGACGAATGAATGTTCCTCCCATGGAAATAACATCATCGTCAGGATGTGGTGAAAAAATAATTGCTCGTTTTGGAAATGGTTGCGCGCGCTCTGGTCGACGTGAGTCGTCAGCATTTGGTTTTCCCCCCGGCCATCCTGTAATTGTTTGTTGCAGGTGGTTAAACACTTTTATGTTGACTTTGTAGGCAGAACCAAATTCCGTGATCACATCACTCATTCCATGCTCCATGTAGTCATTATTCGTGAGCTTGAGCACAGGTTTTTTCAACTTGAACGACAGCCACACAACGGCCTTACGAATCAACGTATCGTTCCAATCAATTGTCTCCAATATCCATGGTGTCTTCCTGCGCACCAGTTCCGAGGAAGCCGCATCATCCAGAATCACAAGACAATTGGAATGTCTTTGTAAAAATGAAGAAGGTATCTGATCGGTTACAGGTCCTTCCACCGCCTTCTTGATCACTCCCGCTTTGCCTTCGCCCCATGCCATCATATAGACCTTGCGCGACTTCATAATTGAACCAACGCCCATCGTAATTGCTTTGCGTGGAACATTTTCTTCGCCAAAGAAATCACTCGCAGCATCAATCCTTGTCACTTGGTCAAGTGTCACAAGACGAGTTAACGATCTTTCAGTAGACCCCGGTTCATTGAAACCAATATGACCTGTCCGGCCAATACCTAATATTTGAATATCAAGTCCGCCCAGCGCGTCAATTGCCTTTTCATAATCCCTGCAAAAATCGCCAACCTTGTCTTTCGCTAAGGTTCCATCGGGAATATGAATATTGGATTTCGGAATATCGATGTGATTAAATAAGTGTTCGCCCATGAACCGTACATAACTCTGAATTGAGTCAGGGCGCATTGGAAAATACTCATCAAGATTGAACGTGTGAACGTTCTTGAAACTAAGTCCTTCTTTTTGATGCATCCGTACCAGCTCTGCGTATAGCCTGGTCGGTGTGGACCCTGTCGCCAATCCAAGCACGACAGGTTTGTTCTCTTGTTGACGTGCTTTGATCAACGAAGCGATTTCCTGTGCAACAAAAATTGAAGCTTGTTCTGAACTGTTGAAGATCTTGACGGGAATTTTTTCGAAAGCTGCCAGGTCGTTACTCATTGGTATCTATTTAGTTGTGTGTCTGATCTCGTCCGCTTACTAAGTGCCGATGCCAGAACATTACTGGCTTTTTATACTTTTGGGCGGGCCAGGTACTTTAACTTATGTGGCAAAGGACTTTAAAAGGTGCCAAATTTTCAAGTGTTTGCGGTAACATTATTTTATGAGCAGCTTCCGAACAGACGTTAGTATTATCAAATCGAATCACTCGATGGAGCTTAAAAACCGGATTTTTACTATCGGTTCGTGCTTTGCAGATGCAATTGGGTCGCGCCTTTCAACCTTTAAATTTGATGCAACCGTCAACCCTTTCGGTCCGATTTATAATCCTCTTGCCATCGATAGGGCCTTGGAGCTTACGCTGACTGACCAAATACCTCCAGAAGATTCGTTCCTTGAAAATGATGGCGTTTACGCAAATTATTTTTTTCATTCAACAATTTCCGGTCTATCAAGAAACGAATTGAATAACAAACTGAGTAACGTTATTCACAAAGCGACCTCAGATCTTCAAAAGTCAGATTGGTTATTGATCACGTACGGAACGGCTTTCATTCACAAACTAAACGCAAATGACGAAGTGGTTGCCAATTGTCACAAAATGAACTCTAACATTTTCACAAAATCACTTTTAGATCTCAATACGATCGTAGAATCATTCTCCGGGATGCTTGCGCGATTACGATCCATTAATCCGTCGATTAAAATAATTCTAACCGTTAGCCCGGTCCGACACACGAAGGAAACGCTCGAACTTAATAATTTGAGCAAGAGTAAATTGCGATTGGCTTGCCATGAACTTGTTAACAAACATGCCAACGTAGAGTATTTTCCAGCATACGAAATAATGATGGATGACTTGCGCGACTACCGGTTTTACAAAACCGACATGATCCATCCTACGGAGCAAGCGGAGGATTACATTTTTAAAAAATTTGGAGATCGTTATTTCGAAGAGTCCACAAAAATGTTTTTGCAAGAGTGGAGTCAGATCCTTTCGGCCTTGTCACATCGACCATTCAATCCCACTTCGAAAAAACATCAGGAATTCTTGAAGAAGACATTGATGAAGTTGGAACAAATCAAAATTGTTGATGTAAAAGCAGAACGACAATTACTCACTCGTCAATTACTATAGAGCGGCAAGATTATTTTCCGACATTCAAACGATGACAACAAAGCACACTAACCGGCTAATTAATTCAACATCTCCATATCTTCTCCAACATGCGCACAACCCGGTTGATTGGTATGAGTGGGGGGAAGATGCGCTGTTAAGGGCGAAGCAGGAAAATAAGCCTATCCTGGTGAGTATCGGTTACTCATCATGCCATTGGTGCCATGTGATGGAACGCGAAGTTTTCGAAAACGATGAGCTCGCAGCTAGGATGAACGAATATCTTGTCTGTATAAAAGTCGACAGAGAAGAAAGGCCGGATGTAGACCAAATTTACATGGACGCCGTGCAGGCGATGGGCATTCATGGCGGATGGCCTCTCAATGTTTTTCTAACGCCAGATCAAAAACCATTCTATGGAGGCACCTACTTTCCTCCTCAACAATGGACTCAAGTTTTGACTGGTGTGAATAAAGCTTTTC
>CBQWHS010000069.1:0-11010 GCA_967728665.1 uncultured Chryseosolibacter sp.
GATTTCACAGATTGGAAAAATGGCTGGATTGTTTTCGATGACAAATCTTTTTCCTACATCAAAGAAACACTGGAACGATGGTATAATGTCAAGATCGATGTTGAGGATGAAAGTTCACTTTCCTGCACCTTCACAGGCAGGTTTAAAGACAAGCCTTTGAAAGAAGTACTGGAAATATTTAGTAGTAATGATTCATCTGTCAGCTACCGGACGGATGGCGACCATGTATATATAACGGGTAAACTTTGTGAATAGAATCTAAATCAAAAACTGTAACACATAGAGAGAACCAATAACGGCTAAAAAAGAATCGGAAAGTGTTACGAGCACTCTCCGACCTTCACCAGCCTCCTCCAGGAGGGGGCTGATTATTAATAAAATTTTCCACTTTATTAACTCAGCTAAGTTATGAAAAAAAGTTTACTGGAACGCGTCTGCCATTGGCAGAACCAGTGGTTACGATTCTTGAATATTATGATACTGCTCCTGGTTTTTTCCCTTCATTCTTTTCAGGTCCAGGCGGACACGATTCGTAAGGGCGAAATGATATCCATCAGCTTTGAAGATGCCTCCCTTAAAGAGATCTTTACAGCGATTGAAGAAAAAACTCATTATCGATTTTTCTACAACACCAAGTTTGTTGATGGCAACAAGAGAATGTCCGTTAAAATTGAAAACGCAGACATTGAAACAGCAGTTGCCACACTGTTCAAAAACTCCGCAGACATAACCTTCAAAATCAGAGGCGATCAAATTCTGATCAAGAAAAATAAAAAGACGGAGCAATCACAAGCCTCGGCAATCCAATTTGAGGAAAATGGCAATGCTGAAAATGATGAGACATCGAAAGGTGAATCTCCCAGTTCAGCAACATCCAACTTTGTTAGCTATGAATTAACAGTTCGTGGTGTTGTGAAATCTGAGACAGGCGAACCGATTCCTGGTGTGAATGTATTTGTCAAAGGGACAAGTGTTGGCACGACAACAGACTCTGATGGCCAGTATGCGTTGAGCGTTAGAGACGGATCCGAAACATTAGTGTTTTCTTTTATTGGTTATAAGACTGAGGAAGTTCAAATCGGTGGCAGATCACAAATTGATATTTCGATGCAACCCGATGTGACGTCACTACAGGAAGTTGTTGTGGTTGGTTACGGAACACAGAAAAAGGTAAACATGACCGCTGCGGTCGGAATAGTTTCTTCAGAAGAAGTAACATCACGTCAGGCACCGAGCACAATTTCGTTGCTGCAAGGTCGCACTCCAGGTTTGCAAATCGTGCAGAACTCTGCGCTGCCAGGAGATGAAAGCAATCAAATCAGGATTCGCGGCCAGGGCACTTTTAGCTCAGCGGGAAGTAATCCACTTATTTTGATCGATGGTGTCGAAGGAAAACTGGAGTTGCTAAATCCAAACATGATTGAAGAAATTTCAGTTTTAAAAGATGCAGCCTCTGCAGCAATTTACGGTTCACGTGCAGCTAACGGCGTAATCCTTGTTACAACTAAAAAAGGAAAAGAAGGAAGACTGAACATCGAATACAGTTACAACTACTCCAATCAGAATCCATCAGTAAGAATAAAGCGCATTACTAATTCCGTGGAATACATGGAATTAATAAACAAGGCGATCGATTATTCCGGGCTTCAAACTCAGTGGAGATATACAGATGCTGAGATCCAGGCATACCGCGATGGAGCAACTACCAATCCCGCACAATATCCAAGTGCTGATTGGACAAAATGGTTGATACGTAAAGCTCCTATCCAAAAACATTTCTTGAATTTAAATGGAGGAAGGGGTGGAACGACTTTCAATGTTGGGTTCGGCGTACTTGATGAAACTGGTCTTTTGCTTGCCACGGATTATTCAAGGTATGATGGACAGATCAACTTTAAAACTAACCTTGGCGGACGCGTAACATTTGGAAGTAACATTTCACTCGCTCGCGGCCGCAGACACGATTCCGCTTTTAAACGCGGGGTTACCGGAGGTGATCTCATTGATGGTGATCCTTCTGAAGACAATATGTTATCCGCATATGCAGCACCTCCAATAAGCACTCCTTATTTGCCCGATGGAAGTGGGCGCTTCACTGGAAGAGCTCTTCCAAATAAGGGAGGTAACAAAAATCCAATAGCGATTGCAACTGATGGCGGTGGAAAAGACTTTGCAACTAGTTATATGTTGTTCAGTCCATACATGAACGTGAAGATCCTCGACAATTTAACCGCCGAAGTAAAGGGCGCTGTGCTCTTCAAAGAAGAAATGGCAAAAGCGCTCGTTGTAAAATCCGATGGATATGAATTCTTTCCTGATGCGAATGGCGTATACAATTATGCTGCATCCTGGAATGGTCAGCATGAACTTGCTCAACGAAACACACGAGAAAATCAATACACGCTCTTTGCAACTTTGAACTACACCAAAACGTTCTCGACTTATCATAATGTCAGAGCACTTGCCGGTTATCAGCAAGAGAGTTATACCAACGACAGGCTCGAAGGATGGCGGATAAATCTTCCCTCTAAAGATTTTTGGGAGTTGAGCACTGGACCCGCTGCCGGACAAACCACAACTGGCACTGCTTACGAATGGGCGATGAGATCATTTTTTGGCAGAGTGAATTATGATTACAAAGGAAAATATTTGTTTGAAGCCAGCTTCCGCGATGATGCATCTTCACGTTTTCCGAAATCAAACGCACAAGCCTTTTTTCCATCTGTTTCCGGTGGATGGAGAATTGCTGAGGAATCGTTTCTTTCAAATCTGAATTTTGTCGATGAACTTAAATTAAGAGGATCATGGGGTCAACTTGGAAATAACAACATCGATAATTATCCATACCAGGACGTGCTGAATATTTCCTCCGGCCCGCCAGACAATGCTGAAGTTCTTGATTATAATTTTAACGGGACTCTTGTTCAGGGAATTTCAAAAAGAGCGTTGAATAATCCGAACATCAAATGGGAAACTACAACAGTCACCGATGTCGGTCTAGATTTTTCGTTCTTCAATTCGAAGTTATTTGGTTCAGCCGACTGGTATAAGAAAGTAACGAAAGACATTTTGAGAGCTTTGCAAGTCCCTGACCACATTGGATTGGAGGCTCCGCAGATCAACAATGGAATAATGGAGAATAAAGGATGGGAATTTATTCTCGGCCATAAAAACAAGATCGGGAAATTCACCTACTCTATAACCGGCAACCTTGAAACCTATAAAAACAAGTTAGTTCGTTTTGGTGCACGAGAAATTAGTGGCGTGAATCTTCGCCAGGAAGGTCTCCCTTACAATCAATATTACGTCCTGATCAATGATGGTGTTTATCAGAATCAGGAGGAAATTGATAACGGTCCGGTACCAGCTTACGCTGGAAACACTCCTCCAAAGCCAGGTGCCTTGAAGTTCAGGGATGTGAGCGGACCAGACGGAGTTCCGGACGGAAGAGTCGATGTTACCTATGATAGAGTTCCGATGTCAGGCTTGTTTCCAAAATTCAATTACGGAGTTAATCTTACCGCCAGTTATAAATCATTCGACTTGAATGTATTTATTCAAGGTGTTTCAGGAAGAAAAACTTACGTGACCGGATGGGGAGTGGCGCCATTTCAACAGGCCGCTGCACCACCAATCTGGTGGAGAGGCGCTTGGGATGGAGAAGGAACGTCCAACACAGTTCCACATATTTTTATTGATGGATGGGCTCCTAACAATGTCGTATCAAGTTTTTGGTTAGGAAATTCTTCCTACATGAGAATAAAAAATATTCAACTTGGATATACGCTGCCCGCAGTATGGGCTCAAAAGGTATACATGCAAAACTTCCGGATATATGCATCCGTGGATAACGTTTATACCCGCACGAAATTCTTCCAAGGACTTGATCCGGAGCGTGCTGCTTCCGGCTCTGCCCGTGCTGCTATTTATCCTCAGTCGACTATTTATTCATTTGGAGTGCGCGCAACATTTTAAATCAACGACAACATGAAAAAGAATATAAGACTTATATATCTGCTTCTGACGACAGTGGTGTTGTCGTCATGCAGCGACTTTCTTGACAAGCAACCGCTGGCCCTTGCCAACTCATCCACGTACTGGAAGACAGAACAGGATGTTCAAGCTGCATTGGTCGCGACTTACTCAGCATATCGCACAAGCATATTTGGATGTGTTCGTGGATCAAATGGAGTTGCCTTCGCGCTCGAATGCATTTCCGATAACGCAATTTCAACGTCTAGCTTTGCGGGATACAACACTATCATGAATGGTGGGATCGGTCCCAGCACAGGTGGTGCTGCCTCTCAATTCTGGATGGATTGCTACAACGGTGTTGCCAAGTGTAATTATTTTCTTGACAACATTGATCGCGCAAAATCTTTTCTGACAGACGCAAACTACAACAAGTACAAAGGTGAAGCGCTCTTCAATCGTTCATTTTTCTACAATGAGCTTATTCAGTTCTATGGCGATGTGCCATTAGTTTTGCAAACACAAACGCTCGACAGTGATTTCCGGAATATTCCACGTACATCTAAGCCCGAGGTTGTCGCACAAATGTTACAAGATCTTGACGTAGCAATAGCTGGACTACCAAACGCTGCTTATACTGACGGACACGTTGTGAAGGGCTCCGCAGTTTTATTAAAAGTTAGAATTTTAATGAATAACCAACGCTGGGCTGAAGCTGCGGATGCGGCATGGAGTGTAATTGGCGATCCTGCTAATCCGTTCAAGCTTTACGATAATTACTCTGGTTTATTTTTCAAAGAACAAAAAAATAATAAGGAGATCATGTTCTCGGTCCAATACCAGGCGCCAAGCGATTACCATCAGCTAGATCAATATGTTGGAAGCAGGATGTCATTTTTTCCTACGCCTCAATTGCGCGATGCATATGAAGTGAAGAATCCTGTAACAGGAGAAAAAGATCCACGTCTCAAGATGACCATCTTCCAGATTGGCGATCCATGGGTTATGCATACTTCCGGCAAATTCTCAAGTACAAAAACGGGTTTACTGGCCGAGGGCTCAGTTCCCTTTACGAACTTAGCATTCAAAAAATGGATCGATCCAACAATAGTAGCGGCAACATCAGCTACACTGAGTGATCAGCACATTGTGAAAATGCGCTATGCTGAATTGTTGTTATCCTATGCAGAAGCGATGTTTGAAAGTGGGCAAGGTGGCGATGCACGTGCATTAAAAGCATTGAATGACGTGAGGGCGCGCAAAGGAGTTGAGATGCCTGCTAAACTTGCGTTGACTCGTGATAATATCCGCAATGAACGCAGGGTTGAATTGGCTTTTGAAGGATTGCGCTATAACGACATCATCAGATGGAAAATCGCAGAAATAGTTATTCCTCAAATTTCTGTAAACTCCGGAGGAACGAAGCGGAAATTTGATGGTTACTTGTGGCCAATTCCGCAACAACAGATGGACATCATGCAAGGTGTTTGGGTTAACAACTCGCCATGGAATTAGATTGGGTAGTAGTAGTAATAATGTAGAGACAAAGCCCTGATGTAGTTTCAGGGCTTTTGTTTTTTTAAACAATATTGAACAGGGCATTCATCACAAATAAGCTTTGAAGGCATCAAGGCAACAAAGTTATTTCACCGGCCAATGATTGGCCTAACATTTTCTTCACAACGGAGATTTCATGTTCACCAAGCAATAGCATCAATTTTGTCACCGCGGCCTCTGTAGTCATGTCGGAGCCTCCAATCACTCCAATATGTTGCAGCTCGCGACTTGTCTCGTATCGTCCTTGTGTAACCATGCCGCCAGGGCACTGCGAAATATTGAGAACAATTATGCCAGCATCAATCGCTTTCTTCAATGACGTTATCAAATTTTCTGAGGTAGGTGCATTGCCAGAACCGTAGGTTTCCAATACGACCGCTTTTAAATTTTTTGTCTGCAAAATGGAATCAACAGTTGTCGATGAAATGCCAGGGAAAAGTTTAAGAATAGAAATATTAGTATCAATATGTGAACGTAAATGCAGTGTCTTGTTTTCGTGTGGTCGAATAACGGAAAAATTATAATCGATCTTAACACCCGCTTTTGCTAATGGTGGATAATTTCCAGAATCGAATGCATCGAACTGCATGCTCTCAACTTTTTTAGAGCGGTTGCCACGAAGCAGAACGTAATCAAAATAGATGCAGACTTCAGGCACAAGTGGTTTGCCATCTCGTTTCGCGGAAGCGAGTTCCAATGCAGTAATTAAATTTTCACGCGCATCAGAACGTGGCTCACTAATGGGCAGCTGAGCGCCTGTAAAAATCACGGGCTTGCTCAAACCTTCCAGCATGAAACTTAACGCCGAAGCAGTATAAGCCATCGTGTCGGTTCCATGCAAAACCACAAAACCGTCCTCGGATAAATAATTCTGATAAATAATTTCGCCAACAACTTTCCAGTGCGTAGGATCCATATTCGATGAATCAATCGGCTTTTCAAAAGAGACAACAGTTAATTCAAGAGCCAGATTTTTCAACGTTGGCAAATGTTCCAGGATCAATCCAAAATCAAACGGAATCAAAACTCCTTCCTTGTCATAAGTCATCCCGAATGTTCCTCCCGTATAAATAATCAGAATGCGTCCCTTTGGCTTCTGCGGAAGCGCAGTATTAATCGTGATCCGTTTAAGATTCATGAATTCGACTAGTTTGTCTGGCAGCGCTAATTTAAGAGATTATTAATTGTTTGGCTTTTTACCCTCGGATCAATCAGTAACCACTATTCTATTGAAGGAAAAAGTCGGAGTGCATTGGCACAAGTTTCTCGATGAACTTCACCAATGGGAATTTTCTTTATCTCTGCAATCCTTGAAGCAATTAACGGAATGTAGGATGGTTCATTTCGCTTTCCGCGATGTGGGACAGGCGCGAGATATGGACTGTCAGTCTCTAACACAATATTGGAGATCGGTACATCAGGCAAAACAGTATCAAGTCCGCCTTTCTTAAATGTTGAAACACCACCAATGCCAACAAAGAAATTTAGCTTGATAATTTTTTCGGCTTGGGCAACATTGCCGGTAAAGCAATGAAACACACCCGTCAATTTTCCATCCTGCAACTCCTCGACCAGCGCGATCGTCTCATCAATCGTTTCACGACAGTGAATTATCAACGGTAAAGAATAATGTTTCGACCATGCCGCCTGAATCCGAAACGCTTCTTTTTGTTCTTCCCAAAAAGTTTTATCCCAATACAAGTCGGTTCCCATTTCACCGACAGCACAGAATTTTCGTTTTGAAAGCCAATCTTCAACAATGTAAAGTTCACGTTGAAAATCTTTCTTAACCGAACATGGATGTAATCCCATTGTCGCATAACACAATCCCGTATGACGCGCTTCAACATCCAACATGGCATCGATCGTTCCATGATCCACATTCGGCATTACCATTTTTTTGATTCCTGCCTCCTGAGCTCTCCTGATCATATCTTCGCGATCATCTTTAAAATCTTCGGAGAAAAGATGCGCGTGTGTGTCGATCAATTGAATTTCTGCGGGTTCTGTACTGTTTGCGTCTGACATGAAACAAAAAAAATAAGTTGTTAAAGAAAATCAAAAAATGTCAAGGTCAAATCTTTAAAAGGAGCTTATCAACAGCATTTTCTAACAATAGTGGATCAGACTTGTATTTCTTGAACCCAGCGAAATGTTGGCTATCATTCAGACCTTTCTTTAAATCAAAAGTAAATTGATCCTGAAAATCAGCTATTCCAAGTTGCTTCAGTCTTGCTGCCAAATACTCTTGCTCCGTCTGTCCAGGTGTGGGAACAAAAATCACCTTCTTTCCCAAGGCAGCCAAATCCATAACGGTGCTAAATCCGCTTCGCGCGATAACGATTTGAGATTCGCGAATTGTCCTTTCCAAGTTTTCACTCGTCATGAAATCAACAACATGCACTGAATTCACAATTGAATTAGTGTTGGTCATTTTTCCACGAACGATCATGTGCGAACGTCCCGACCTTTCCACTTGAGGCTGCACAATACTTTCTAATATTGATCGCTGTGGTTCTGGTCCCGAAAGAATTACTAATATTTCGAATTTTGTAGGCAAATTCTCTATGTCTCCGTTGAAACGGGAGAGCATTCCTATGTAATCAACCTTAATTCTTGATTTGAGATTTGTAACCGAAACTAGCTCTCCCGAAAAATTATCCTTTCCAGGAACATCAGGAATCCAACACGAATCAAATCTGGAAATATATTTTTCGTTCCAATTTCTGACGATGCTTTGAAGCCAGCCAAAACGTTTCGGCATTAAGATGTTGCTTTGATGCGTAATAAAAACAGTGGGAACTAGCTTCGTCCAGCAACCAAACCGATTGTCCGAAATTACGGCATCAATCTTTTCCATTTTTACCAGGCGCTCAATTGCGTGATGTTCTTTTGAAATTGTTGACACAAACTTTGGAAGTTGTCGGATCATCTTCGAAACCATGCCACTGCTTTGTGAAGGATATTCAGGATTGTAGCCTGGCAATTCAAAACATGCTAACGTTGGAAATTCGTGTTTCAATAATTGAAGCGCCTCGCCACTACTGGCAATTACAACTTCAATTTTTTTTTGCTGTAACAATCGAACGACAGGAATGCATCTCGTGGCATGTCCGAGTCCCCAATCCAATGGTGCCACAAGAATTTTTTTCATCACGACAAAGCTTTGAATTGATAACCTTTTGCTGCGAAATGATCAATCAATCTTGGCAAAACATACCTTAGATTTTTTTCCGCTTTAAAACTGTCGTGAAAGACAACAATTGATCCCGGCCTCACGGCATTGATTGACCCTCTCAAACATTTTTCGGCGTCCAGATTCTTATTGTAATCCTGGGT
Source organism: uncultured Chryseosolibacter sp. (assembly GCA_967728665.1). Lineage (GTDB taxonomy): Bacteria > Bacteroidota > Bacteroidia > Cytophagales > Cyclobacteriaceae > Chryseosolibacter. The sequence continues at coordinate 8,869 of CBQWHS010000069.1, forward strand.
TAGCACGTCCCACATGATTATTTTAAAATTGGTAAGAAGTTTCGCCTGGCTGAAAGTTATTCTCCCGTAAGGCGGACGAAATAAGGTTGATGATTCAGCTCCTGCATTGTTCAGCTGCTGTTCAAATAATGTAATATTTTTTACATACTGATCATTTGTCGTCTTCCATCCATTCAAATGATTAAAAGTATGGTTAGCAACAACGTGGCCTCCAGTTAAAATTCGTTTGAAAAGATGTGGGTGTTTACGAATGTTATCACCGATGCAAAAGAAGGTTGATTTAATTTTTGCATTCTCCAACTGGTCCAAAACAAAATCTGTTGGCCCATCGACAGGGCCATCATCGAATGTCAAATAAATTTCAGGCTGAGCAGTTTTGATTCGCCATATAAGGCTTGGAAAAATTAACGGAAGAAAAAAAGGTGTCCGATGCGGGATCATGCGCCAACGCGACAAGAAAGAATTGTGATATCGTCATGATAACCATTCTTACCTTTGAAACGGTCCAGATCCACAATAATGTCCTGATGGATCGTCTGAAGCTTTTTCTCATAAATTCCATCTTGCTTAAAATAGTCAAGCAATTTTTCAACGCCGTATTCTTCTTCAGCTTCGTTGATTGTTTCTGTCAGTCCGTCTGTATAACAAAATAAAAGGAAGTCGTCAAGATCGGTGACAAATCCTTCATTCAAAAACGGAAGTGGATGCATGGCTCCTAAAACCGTTGACCCTTCTTCCAATATTCTCATTCCATTTTTGCGGTCGATAAGAATAGGGGGATTATGACCGCTGTTGACGTAGACCATCGTCTTCAGTCTGATGTCGTAGATGGCGGCAAAAAAAGTAATAAACTTCTCTCCTTTCGTATTTTCCAAAACTTGAAAATTCAACGCTTCAATGATATCTGTCAAATTGGGTGTTTGCCGAAGCAGCGTACGAAGCACCGCTTGAAAATTGGACATCATCAAGGCTGCCGGAATTCCTTTTCCGCTCACATCTGCAACACACAACAGGAATTGATTTTTGTTGATTGGAATATAATCATAGTAGTCGCCTCCAACACGATCATGAGGAAGATAACTCGCTTCAAGTTTTAGTCTATCTGTGTTTGGCAAAGTTTCTGGAAATAGAAATTGCTGCACGTCACTGGCGATTTCAAGTTCTTTTCGAAACGCTTCCTGCTCTAACTGTCTGCGTGCAAGTTTTTTATTTTCGATTGCAACAATGATAATGTTGCTCAATGCCTGAATGAAACGGATGCCGTCTTCATTTTCATAACGCGGATCGTTTTTATCTAATCCGCCAACAAAAACAAGCGCGAGCGTATCGCTCTTATGCGTTACAGGAATTACGATGTCGAACTCTGTGAAATCGCATTCATCAAATTCTTTCAGATGTGTTATGTCCTGAATCGTTTTGAACTCGGGAAGTAATTTCGATTTGTGATATTGATGGTCCGTCCCGAAGCTTGCCTTGCAATTCCATTCCTCATCAAACACAAAGAGCGCCATTTTCTTTATGTTGAGATTCGAGCGAAGTGTGAAGTTGTAAATCTTGTAGAGAGATTCAGCGGCCATATTGCTGTTAATCGCCTGAGTAATTTCCAGCAAAGCATTCAGCTCTAGCTCTTTAATTTCAAACTGCTTTTTTAGATTTAGGGCTGACATAGTTGTTTCCAGACTAAAGGTAGGAATTAATAAAGACAGATTTTGTCAAATCATAGTAGATTCCATCACCGAAAAAAAATGAAAAATATTATTTCATTATTCGCCGTTTACCGGATTTTTCTTCCCTTCCAGGAATACGACACAAAATTTGAAGCAACTGCTATGACGATAACATACAGCGGATAAACCGCCTGAAGCAACAAGAATGCGGCCTGACTCCATCGAATTCGAAGCTTAGCGCAGACGACCTTTAAGAATGAATATTCGGCCAATATTTTCATAACGACCGTTAGGATGATTAATATATTCTCAGGTTCATGAATTAACGAATACAGTTGAACAAGCCAGAACACCTGAAATAATGCTACGAACATAGCGATGGCAACGGTTGAAATTGATGAGTTATGACTCCATTTGGCAGCCCATCGAATCCGCTGTGTAAAAAAATCCGACAATGATTTTTTGGCATCGGTGA
>CBQWHS010000070.1:0-10992 GCA_967728665.1 uncultured Chryseosolibacter sp.
TGCCGCCGAACTCTGTAGCAGTATTTTTTGCGAACCCTGTGCGCAATAGAGCTAATGATACAGAGTATATGTATCACCAGGATCCAAACTTCTACTATTTGACTGGATACAAAGAGCCGAATTCTGTTCTATTTATTTTCAAGGACAAACAAACCGCAGCCAATGGTATTCAATATGATGAGATCATTTTTGTACAGGCACGCGATGAACGAGCTGAACTTTGGAACGGAAGAAGATTGGGAGAACAAGGTGTTAAAACCAGGTTAGGTCTCGAACAGGCATTCAATGGAAAGGAATTCAAAAAATATAATGTTGACTTCTCAAAATTCTCGCAGGTTCTGTTTTATGATTTCCAAAATGATGTGCGGAATGAAAAAAATGACTCCACCGATTTATATGATTTGATTGAACAGTTCAAGGCGAAGGTGAATTATCCGGTCAAGGCATCCGGTCTTACTCTTGCTCCTGAACCTCAAAAGAATAATTTGAATACAAAAGATCTTGATGCAGCAATGCGTTCACTTCGTGGTGTTAAAACCAAGGATGAGATCGAGCTAGTAAGAAAAGCGGTTAAGATTTCTTGTGCGGGCCAAGTTGAGGTCATGAAGGCAATGCGGCCTGGAATGTCTGAACACGAAGTTCAGGGAATCCATGAATATGTTTTCAAAAAATATCAAGCGGAAGATTTGGGATATAACTCAATTGTAGGTGCTGGCCACAACGGTTGCATTTTGCATTACGAAGAGAATTATAAACCGAATATTTCTGCCAAGGAATTAATCCTCATGGATCTCGGTGCGGAATACAGGGGCTACACAGCAGATATAACACGCACGATACCTGTTAATGGTAAATTCTCTCTTGAGCAAAAACAGATATATGAGCTTGTGTTGAAAGCCCAGGAAGAGGCGATGAAAATATGTAAGCCAGGTATAACAATGGACGAGCTCAGCAAGAAAACTCATGAAGTGGTTGGAAAAGGTTTAAAAGAGTTGGGTATCCTTGAAAATGAAAATCAGAGTCAGCTTTATTACCCCCATGGATGCTGCCACCATATAGGTCTCGATGTGCATGACAAGGGAGTTCGCCTATTGGAAGAAAACATGATTATTACCATTGAACCTGGTATTTACATTCCTGATAATGCAAAATGTGATAAGAAATGGTGGGGGATCGGAGTAAGAATCGAGGATGATTTTCTTCTCACGAAAGACGGAAACGAACTTCTCTCAAATTCAGCTCCCAGAAAAGTGGAGGATATCGAGGCCACGATGAAATTATCCTCTCCGCTTGATGATTTTGTTTTACCCGATTTGGATAAGAAGAATTAGCTCATCCACTGACTATTTATTTGCAGGTTAATTCTACAGTGCATCTGTTGACTGAAAATGTTTCATTAGGTATATTTACCTAGGCCATACTAATACTTAACCCCCCTGCCATGAACTTCTCCGACATCCTCAGCCTTTTCCGTCAAGGCAAAAGCACAGCGCGTAGTCACATGAAAAATCTAATTGAAATGGCAGCAGCGGATGGAAAGTTTGAACCCGTCGAGAACGATTTGCTAAAGGCAATCGCGAAAAAGAACAACATCTCAGAAGGGCATTTGAAAGACATTCATAACAACCCTAACTCTGTCGCGTTTGTTGTACCAGAAGACAAGGAAGAAAAATTTCATCAATTTTACGATCTCGTTCACATGATGAGTGTTGATAACAGCATTCACGAAGATGAAATGAAACTATGCAATTTGTTTGCTGTAAAGTTTGGTTACAACCGGGAAAAATCTGGTGAAGTGATAAAAAGTATTCAAGCCAACATTAAAAATTCTCAATCTCACGGAGAAGCCTTTAAACGAGTAGAATGGATGTTAAACTGATTTGGATTTTCCTTAACTAAAAAAGTAGGTTGTCAAATAATCTCTATTGTTGAAGGGAGATCGATCAAAATGACAAAAGCTTTTTAATCGCCGGCTCTTGATGTTGTTTTCTTACTTGCTGGTAAGCCAGATATCCAACAGTGAAAAGAGCCACAGCAATTCCGAGAGTCTTCACAATTGAAGGCATTGTGTTCTGCGCTTCCGGAATATGGGTGATGCCGTTTATATCAGCCACTACAGGTTCATTCACATACCTTCCCTGAGAAGGAAGCGCCAAAGCATCAAAATGTCGTGAAAGATTATTTAATTCGAGTCGCATGTCTTCTCCGCTCTTTGGTCGTCCATGTCCGGTGGCTATTACTTCTGGATCAAGCGCAGCGAGTTTAATTACTGAAAGTTTTGCTGAGGCCCAATTGATGGTTAAATATTTAGGTGGACCGGAAATGTTTCCAATACCCGTTAACGCGCCAAGAGCAGATTCAGCTTTAGTGGTGACAAACGCATCGCCTACAATCAACACTTTATCGCGTTCGCGAAATAAACTGATATGGCCAGGAGAATGGCCTGGAGTAAAAATGTATTTCCACTCTGGAAAACCCGGGATAGTATTATTGTCAGGCAGCGGATAAATATATTTTGTTAAATCAATCGGTGAGGTTGGATATAGAAATGACATAGAGGTCATAAGGCCTCCACCCACAGAAGGATCGGCAGGAGGATATGACGACTTGCCTGTCAGGTAAGGAAGTTCCATGGGATGCGCATAAACGCGAACGTCCCATTCGCGTGCTAGTGACAGTACTGATCCGACATGATCGAAATGTCCATGTGTTAAAATAATGGCCGCTGGCCTGCTATGACTTCCAAAAATTTCCCTTGCCATTTTTTTGATTGACCCTGAAGACCACTTAAGACCAGTATCAACCAATGCCCATGACCCGGAGGTGTCATCTTTGATAATGTAATAGTTTACAAAGGTGTCCTTCTTTCCCCAAACTCCAGGGGCCACAGTAAATGAACTTGATAAGGTCTGTTGGATTAGTTGGTTTTCCATACTTGCAGGCGATTTTTTTATACACAGAAATGAATGTGTAATAAAAGTATGCCTCTTCCAACGTGTGATTAAAGAATGCAGAAAATCAAAATTCGAAGATTACTTTAAAAGAGGAACTAGCCTACGGCGATTTCGAAAAAGCTCTCCTCATTATAATACCGCTCGCCAATATCAATGATGTCTGATGGTTTTATTTGTACAAGCGTATCAATCATTTGCTGATAGTAATTTTCAGGAAGGTTGGAAAGATGGATGGTTTTCAGTTTATCTGCATGAGCAAATGGCGTAGTGATTTCAGACTGCAGCCCTCCAATGAAGTGATTACGGGAGGTTTCTAATTCATCCGCCGAAATTTTTTCCGTGCGAAGGCGTTTCAATTCCTTACGAATTTCATCGAACGTAATCTCAATATTTTCTTTATCGACATCTGCACCAATGACCAAATAACTTTCGTGTTTCAGGGCATGGATCGATGCATGAATCCCATATGTAAGTCCCTTATCTTCACGGATATTTTTCATTAATCGGGATCCAAAATATCCGCCAAGAATGTGTGCTACGAAAATCGATTTCACATAATCCGGATGCGAACGAAGAACCGATGTTCGGCCCATACGAATAGACGATTGAACGCTTCCTTCCTTCTCGATCTTTTTATGAAGCGGTTTTATTGATGGTGACGCAATAGTTCTTTCGTTGGAAGATTTTGTAATCCAATTACTGAACGTCGAAACGATTTGTTGTTTAGTCGGTTGGTCCCACTTTCCAGACACGAAAACCTTGAACTTCTGAAAGAGTGTACTGAAGGTTGATTCAAAATCAGGGCGCTCAAGTTTGTTGATATCTGATTCTTCTAGCTCCTTGCCATAAGGATGTTGTTCACCGAACAAACTCTTTCGGAAATGTTTAGATGCAAGAAAGCTAGTCTTCTCAAAATTTACTTTAAGATTCTGTAGGTAAATGGTGCGTGATTGAACAAACTCCTTTTCTGGAAATGATGGCTCCGTTAATATTTCGAATAACAGGTCGAGAACAGGTTTGAGGTTCTTAGATAAAGAATATAATGAAACAGAAACGAAATCTAAACCGGGATTGATTTCGATATGCGCACCATAGAGATCAAAAATTTGAGCGATGTCAAAACTGGATTTGGTTTTTGTTCCTTTGTTCAGCAAGCTTGCCGTGAAGAACGTGGAACCCCACTTCGTTTCGTGCCACCTTCCGGCATCAAAAATTAATTCAATTTTGAGAACGTCCTGTGATCCTCCGGGAATCAAAAAAAGCTCAAGGGCATTTGGGAGCGTGATATGCTCCGGCGTAATTAAATCAAAAGAAGTACTTTTAACAAAGTCCGGAGCAACGCTTCTATCTAGCATGTGATTAATTCTCAACGGGCGTTTCTTCCGGAAGTTCACTGTTCGGAATCTGAAGCATTATCGTGAAGCGCAATGTCTCAGCAAGAGGATGTTCGCGTTGGTTTGTCGGAACAATGTATGCAACATCAATTCCGAAATTATTTTTTCTGAATCCTGTTCCGAGCGTCAGATATTTACGATTTCCTTTGTCTTTGGCTTCAAGAAAATAACCCAATCGCGCTGCAAAAATATCTTTATACCAATACTCAATACCTGCGTTGGTGATGATCTCATGAATCTCTTCCGATCCTCCGCCTGGAGCATCCGTGAAGGACTTAAACATGCCGCTTAACAATGACTGATTGCCGGGCACAGATGGAACCATGAGCTTATTAAAATCCAAAATGAATGTCATTGAATTGAATGGATCCAGCTGCGTAGTAAGGGCACCGCCAAGCCTTAAATTGGTAGGAAGAAAATCTTTATTGTTATTGTCCGTGTAGGAAATTTTCGCTCCGATATTCGAAATCTGTGCGCCTAGCGATAACGTTGAGTTGCGAGCACTTTGTAATTCCTTGGTATAGTAAACACCCACATCGGCAGCAACGCTATTCCCAGCCTGGGCATCTGAACCGGAAAATGCGCCTGTAAGATTTGAAAATATATACCGGCCAGTAAGACCAACGCCAAGATTTTCAGTCAGCATCCTTGAATAAGTCGCGTCAAATGCTGCTTCTTTTGGATTGAAGTCTCCTAACGGGCGATTTTGGTCATCGCGGAAACTGATCTCTCCCAAATCAAAATATTTCATTGACACTGCCACCGCCTGAAAGCGGTTGATATGGTAAAACCCGTTAAGGGAAGAAATCCACATGTCATTGACGATCTTACCCAACCATGGCGTATACGAAAAACTGCCTCCGTACTTTTTATCAATGAACACGAGTTTGCCTGCATTCCAATATGCGGCATTCGGATCAGGAGAGGTGGCTACTCCAGCATCGCCAAGGCCAGCATGGCGCGCGTCGGGGGTAATACTTAAAAATGGAACGGCAGTGGTAATTGCTTTCTGGGATCCAATGAGGGTACCTGGAGTGATGTTTCCGGTTTGGCTATAAGCCACTTCGCAAAAACCAAATGCCATCACGGAAAGCAGTGCTGAGTGAAACTTCATTAATAGACTTTTCAAAGGGTTAAAGATAATCAATTCAAAATAATAAGTTTTGTAACCAGCTCATTTTTAGAGCCATTCGTTAGTGAACGAACAATCAACCGAGCTAAGTATAGACCTGCAGGCAGTTTTTTGTCAAGTACCTCCGGTGGATTAAATTCCATCAATGTTACCTGGTAATCGCTCTCCGGAATCGTAATTTCTGCACTTTTAATTAATTCTCCGGTTACGCTTTGTATCAATAGCTGTGCCTGCAAGTCATCCCCTGAACGGTTATGGGTGAAAAACAGCGTAGTATAATCAATAAAAGGATTAGGATAGTTGCCGAATGATTGAATGACCAAATTCTCATTGTCGGTGACAACAAAATCGAGAGTCGAACTAGAAGTATTTCCAACTATGTCTGAAGCCGTAAACGTTAAAAGATGTTTTCCCGCCTTGAGGTTTTCAAATGGAAAATTAACAATCCCGGAGTTTGCACCGCCTTTACTTGCAACAAAATAATCATTAGCAACAATCTCAGAGTTGTCATCCAGTCGAACAGTAAGGCTTTTTTCTGGATCATAGGACGAGATATTGATTCCCGTCGAATCCTTGAGCTTTACTACCAGATTAGTATTCGGCTGAGTGATGCCACCATTAATAAATGTCGTATCACTCATAAACATATGAATCTCCGGGCCAACATTATCGCTGATTGAAATTGGTTCTTTTCCTCCGATTTTCACGTTGCTTAGCGCACCCCCTGCATCGTTGAACGTCGAAGGATCAAACGCGTAGGCCATTAATTTTCCGCTAGACACAGTTACTGGAACATCCTTTGGCAGGATAAATTCCATTTCAAAAGCGCCATTTACAACTGAAGCTTCTCCGCGAAACAAGGCATTACTGAATTCAGTATAGGAAAATGCGGGGATGTTTTTTCCGATAGTAGTGTACTTTATTGGCCGGTCATACAACGTTACCTGTACTGTGCCATTGAAATTTGTCGATACGGCCCCGCTGAAATTCTGAACCTGGCCTGTCAGTTTTACGGTGGATAATCCCTTAAGTGTATCAGATTTGGTTGCTGTTTCTAGCGCGGTGATTTTTATGGTGTCAGCAGGCAACGCCAGTGTCAATGACGGATCGCCCAACAAGGAAAAATTTCTGTTCGCCACGCCACTCGTGCTGTTGTTTTTAGTTTGTCTGAAAACTTCCCCCATATTTTGATACTCGCCATTTTTACGGTTAAGCAGTGCTTCATAAAAGGCTTCGTTCAAATCAAAATTTGTGGTTGCATTTACCGGGCGTGCTGTTGTCACCATTCCAATCGCTCCCCCGTCAGGGTGTGTTACCAATCGTTCTGCTCCAGAAATTTCCTGGGGATTATCATTCCTTCCAAACTCGCAAGTTGCCGTGACTACAAATGGGTAAAGTTTATTTTTAAGTTTGTCAATATTCAACGTCGTGATTATGCTTTCATCTGCAAGTTGTCTTTCTCCACCATGGCCTGTGTAATTAATTATTAATGCTCCCTTGTCAAATGTTCTCACAATTTCATCGGTGAGTTCAGGAATAAATTCTCCACCGGGTCGTGTTTCCTTTTCATACATTCCGACAAACAGCTTCTTTGAATGCAGGCCTGGATTTGCGGCTTCAATTTCACGTGTCAGTTGATCTGCCTGAGATTGATGAAGACTAGTATAGCCATCGTTGTCGTTGCCATCATCGGCAAGAAAAACCATTTCGCTTCTCCATGCGCCAAGTGATTTTTTGCTCAACTCATAATTAATGATTTTGTCGATGACTGCGTGCGCTGATTCGAGCGACATCACAGGAAGGCGACCCACACCTATGTCAAGCGTGTGATTCTGTGCTGGTTCTTCTCCCCAATTTCCCTCGGTGTCTTCGAGAAATCCAAAGTAGTCATCTGAAGAATAGGTTAACAATGGATGCAATGAATTCCGCGACTCATATGTACAAACAAAATTTGTATTGTTTGGAGTTTTGTCATTGTAATCATAGGAACTTTTTCCAAAAAGCAACAATGACTTGAGTGTTGATGGACTCCTGTCGTAGAGAACCTTCATGAAATCACGAATGGCACTTATATCCTGACGACCGCTCGAAAATTCGTTGAAAACTTGTTCAGTGGTAACAACCTCAACTGTGTAATTATTGACTGATCGGCGATGAATTGCGAGACGATTTGCTTCGGAGAGGAACAATGGATTTGTAACGATGACAACATTTGGAACTGTCATTCCGTGAAGGTTTTGTGTTTCAATTTTTGAAACAAATTCCGGTGTGGGAATTTTTGTGTTGAAGACTACGAAATTCTTTTGCAGAGCTGTTTGTGTTGAGAATGTTGCAACGGAATTCGCTGCAGATACATCCTGTTTCTTTGCATTGTATGGATCGGACACGTCCCATATTTCACTTCCCGCTATAAAAGACGATACCTGGAATTGTGTGATTGGATTAAGTGTAGACTTACCAGAAACAAAAAATGTTTGATCGCCATACAACGCCAGGTTTCGTTCGAACGTCAGAAGGAATTTATCCAGGTAAGCTCTTGATCGGTCTGCATCCTTGGCTATTGTGTATTTAATTTCTTGTTTGGTTGATGCACCAAAGTTGACATCGATTGCATTTAGTCGAACCGTATCGCGTTTAAAAATTCCTTTCGATCCATAAGGGGTATCAGCAATGGCAAATAATTTTTGCTGTAGAAATTCTACATTGTTAATCGAAACCTTGAAAGTGTATGTTGTTGACGTTGTTCCGAGAACATGTGATACAAACGAAATTTCAGAATTGAGATTAATTCCTTCTATTGTCAAGGGAATGGAAAGTTCACTTCGATCAAATCCAAAATATTCGCCAACCCAGTCTCTTCCGGATTTCAATAGATTGATGTCTTCCAATTCATAATAGACAAAATCATTATAGGTAGTGATTGTGGGATAACCAGTTCCTAAATTCTCCAAAGTTTCAATACGTTTACCAGAGCTATTTCCAACGGTTAGAAAATAAAAACTCTTCTTGCTGTATAGATTTTTTTGATAGGCAAAAATTTGTTTGTCAACGTCATACTCGACTTTGTCAGGATGTTGAGCGAAGAATAAGATGTAATCCTGTTTATCAAATTTTCCATCGGATTCACCCGATACTAAAATTGAGATCTGTGGCAAATCTTGCGGTCTTGATGTATTATTAGGTTGTGGTAGCATTCCACTAGCCAAACCATAAACCTGGATGTTTGAAGGATTTATCTGTGAAGGGTCAAAGCCAGCCTTTCTCAACTGGTCATAAGTTATTTTATAAACGCCTGTTTTTTCAACAGCGAACTTTGCCCAAATCCCACTGCTCATCACTGAAGACTGTCCATGTGCTGGGGTCACCAACAGAGCAACAAGAGCCAAAGAGAGTATTTTTATGTATTTGAGCAATGTGAAAATATTAACGAGAAGAACCTAAGAATGCTTTGTCAACTAACGACAAGCCGATGTATAAAAGTATGACCAATGGTAAGGCGATAACCTTGAAAATTATTATCAGTAATACAGAAACAAGCAAAAAAGTAAATCGGATTTTATTATCAGCCCAACTGAAGTTTTTAAACTTCAACGCGAAAATTTCTATTCTTGAGACCATCAAAAATGAAAATACTGTTGTGATGGAAATCAGCACCCATGTTTGTGTGAGCCACGGGCCAGCCATCGGAGCGACCAACGGAAGAGAAGTAATAAACAATGTATTTGCTGGTGTGTTTAATCCTTTGAATGAATCGGTCTGGGTTTCGTCGATGTTAAAAATTGCAAGACGTAGTGCAGAGAAAACTGCAATGAGAAAACCGATATAAGGTAGCGCATCTGATGCTGTTGAATCACCGATCATTTTGTACATCACCATCGACGGTAGTACACCAAAGCTGACAACATCAGCGAGAGAATCAAGCTCTTTTCCAATGGGAGAACTAACTTTTAACATTCGCGCAGCAAATCCATCGAAAAAGTCAAAGACACATGCTGCCCAAACAAAATATGCAGCCGGAACGCCACGATCTTCCAACAGGAAAACAATTCCAAGGCATCCGCAAACCAGATTGCACGAGGTTAAAAAATTTGGGAGATGCCGTTTCATAATTTGTTTTAGATCAACTACTCACTTTTGCTATGGCGCAAAATGGGTTCGTTCTTTTTTCTGTTCCAATGGTGGTTGCGGGTCCATGGCCGGGGAATACCCGGGTGTCATCAGGAAGTGTAAACAGCTTTTGGTGGATGCTTTCAATTAATGTGTCAAAATTTCCTCCAGGTAAATCCGTTCTGCCGATGCTGTTATAAAACAACACATCGCCACCAATGACACTTTTAGATTTTTCGTGGTAAAAAGCAACGTGACCTGGTGAGTGACCAGGAACAAATAAAACTTTTAGTTCCGTGTTTCCAAAACGAATGATTTGGCCTTCTTCCAGGTAATCGTCTGGCAAGCCTTCGGTGTAATCAGCAATGCCATAATTTGGAGCATAGACTTTTACTGCTCTTAATATCGGCTCATCATTTTTATGTATGAGCAGTTTAACCTTGTATTTCTCCTTGACAAAATAATTTCCTAACACGTGATCGACATGGCAATGTGTGTTCAGTAATAGTTTCACGGACAAATGATGCTCATCTACAAAACTTGCAAGTTCAGCCCGCTCTTCAGAGTCCGAGCAGCCAGGATCAATCACAACACATTCGCCTGTCTCATCAAACAGAACGTAGGTATTCTCCTGAAAAGGATTAAATGCAAACGAATAGATTTCAAGCATCTTCAAAAATTCCTTCAAAAATAGCCGGGTTTTTCGCTCTAGCCCAATTATTTAATTCATTTTTAGGGTTGTGATCAATGTGGATTATATCATTGTTGGGCAAGGTCTTGCAGGTTCCGCTGTCGCCGTCCAACTGCTAAAGCGAAATAAGAAAATTTTTGTTGTTGATGAATTGGCTGAAAACACATCTTCTCGTATCGCTGCAGGCCTTTATAACCCGGTGACCGGCAAAAAAGCGGTTAAGACATGGATGGCAGATCGTATCTTTCCTTATCTCGAAAAATTTTATTCAGACCTGGAAAAACAAACTAACCGCAAGTTTCTTTTTCCAATGGTATTATACAGACCGTTTGCATCGGTGCAGGAGCAAAATGAGTGGATGGGAAAAAGCGCTGACGATATGTACCTCGATTATATCGTTGATATCAGCACAAGTTCACGAGACACTGGAATTAATGATCGTTTTGGTGGAATTTTGTTAAAACACTCCGGATATTTAAACACGGCTACATATCTGTCTGTAGTTCGTGATTGGATTCGCGAGGAGTCGATAATCAGCCATGAAACTTTTGATGAATCGTTAGTGGAATCTGGTGCAGGTGTAGTGAAATATCGGGATGTGGCTGCAAAGAAAATCATATTCTGCCAGGGAGAGAGATCATTTGAAAACAAGTGGTTTGGCAAAGTGCCAATTCGACCGTTGAAGGGAGAAACGTTGCTCATAAAAACTGAATG